>JAFAMS010000453.1 GCA_019233165.1 Vulcanimicrobiota bacterium
CGCGCGCCGGCCGCGATCCGCAGATGGAAAAAGCGCTCGAGCTCGTCGCGTCGTTGCGCGCGGCGGCCGACGGAAAGCTCAAGCCGAACTTCGAGCCGAGGCCGTACTTGCCGCTCCCGTTCGTCGCGGCGAAGAGTTAGGCGGCTTTCGCGACCGGAGCGCTCGTCGCGACGGGATGCGGCGCGGGTGCGGGGGTTGGTGCAGGCGCTGGGGCAGCCTGCGGGACGGGCGCGGGGACCGGCGCCTGCGCGAAGATCTGGCCGGAGCCGGCGAGCCCCTGGAGCGCCTGGATGACCGTGTCGGCGCCCTCGACCGCCGGGACCGGCACGCCTTCGGGCGCCCCGGGGATGTTCTGGGTCGGGTCGCCGGAGATCGGGGGCCGCGCGATGTCCGTGCTCCAGACGTTCTGGGCGAGCAGCGCCGAGTGCACGGTCGTCCCGGCGATGATCCCGTTGACGACGACCGCATAGATCTGCGGCGCGTAGGTTGCGGTGAACTCGGTCGAGCCCGGAGCGGTGGGAAGACCGGGCTGCGTGGTCGGCGTCTGGTTGAAGACGCTCTCGACCATCGGGACCTGGGTCGTGGGGACCGCTGCCGTGAGCAGGTTAGCCCCCGCCGCGGCGAGCGGCGGAACCGTCGCGCCTGCGAGCGTTCCCCCCGGCGGGGGGAAGGTCGTCGCCCCGAGCGACGGCTGCGGGATCGTGTTGATATTGAGCTGCTGCGGCGGCAACGGCTCTTGTTGGTTCAGCTGGATCGGGGGCCCGGGCGGGAACACGCCCGTCGGGATCGGCGCTAGGATGGCTGACATGCCTGTCCTCTAAGGATAGAGCCGCCCGCCCGCTTCCGCAATGCCCGGTGTCACCCCGAGCGTAGCGCCGAGAAGGCGCGGAGTCGAGGGGCCCGCGCTACTGCCCGAACAGGGTGCCGTTTCCGGCGAGGGAGCGCAGCGAAGCCGCGACCGCGGCGGCGTAGTCGTTGTGGTTGGCGCCCGGAGCGTAGGGGATCCCGGCGGCGACCCCCGCAGGCGGGAGCGGCTGGCCAAAGGGTCCGGCGAGGTTTTGCGCCGCGATCGCCGAGCCGACGTTGCTCCCCGGGGTCCCGCCTTGCTCGGCAGCGACGCCGTTTACGAGGACCGCATAGACGTTCTTCGTGTACTGCGCGACCTGGCTGAGGGTCAGGGAGTACTCCGAATACTTCGGCGGCGCGAAGGACTCGGTTGGGGTCAGGATCGCCGAGATGGCGTAGCCGCCGGGGACGTTGCTCCCCGCGAGAACGGCGGTCGCGACTGAGCCGAGGGCCGGGATGTTAGGCATCAGCCACAAGCATACGGTGGCTCGCCCGCCGGGCGCAATCGCTTCGTTGACCCGCCGGGCCGGCCTGTGGTACCGTGAGGGTCGCCGAAGCAGGGCCCCAGGCCCTCACCGGATGCTCTCGAGCGATCCGGTTCCGCAAGTTCAGTCGTGGATGAGTGGGGTGCTTCGGCATCGCCACTTTTTTATTTCTGGCCCCCTGGAGGGACGTCATAGCAGCTCGACCGTTACGCATAAACGATCAAATACGAATCCGCAGCGTCCGCGTCATCGACAACGACGGCTCGCAACTCGGCGTGATGCCGACGGAAAACGCGCTCGCTCTCGCACGGCAGCGCGGTCTCGATCTGATCGAAGTCTCGCCGACGGCGGTACCACCGGTTTGCCGGATCAGCGATTACGGGCGACTGAAATACGAACAAGCGAAAAAAGACAAAGACGCGCGCAAGAAACAGCGCGGGTTCGAGCTCAAAGAAGTCAAGCTCCGGCCCAAGATCGAGACGCACGACTACGAGGTGAAAGCCCGCATGGCCGAGCGTCTGCTGATGGACGGAGGCAAAGTGAAGGTTACGATCATGTTCCGCGGCCGCGAGATCACGTACACGGGGTTCGGGCGGCGGTTACTCGACCGGATGGCCGAAGACATGAGCCCGCTCGCAACGGTCGAACGCGAACCCCGCCTCGAAGGCAAGAACATGTTCATGATCCTCGCGCCGCGTCAAGTCCCGCTCGGACCTCCGAAATTTACGTCGGCCCATCCGCCCAAACATCATCACGACGACGTCGAAGCCCATCCAGAAGAACAGCAATCAGCCATCGGGAGTGCCTCCAGTGCCTAAGATCAAGACCCACCGTGGAACTGCCAAGCGCGTGAAAGTGACCAGCACCGGCAAGGTGCTGCACCGTCACCAGTTCAGCGGCTGCGGCCACATCCTCAGCAAGAAGTCGCGCAATCGCAAGCGGAAATTCCGCAAGGATCAGGCGACGTTCATCGGCGATCTCAA
>JAFAMS010000477.1 GCA_019233165.1 Vulcanimicrobiota bacterium
GCTTGGCGACTACGACCACCGGAAGGCTCGTTCTCGTGACCGGCGGAGCAGGCGGTCTCGGACGCGGTATTACCTTCGGCCTGGCGCGGGCCGGTTTTCGGATAGCGTTCACGTACCGGCCCGGCGGGACGCCGCCCGACGAAACGCTCGAACTGATCCGTGAGTTCGATCCGGAGGCGCTCGCGATTCCCTCCGACGCAAGCCGGGATGCGGAGGGCGCGCGCGCGGTACGGATTGCATCCGAACGAGCCCCCGTCGATGTCCTCGTCCACGTCGTCGGGCCGATCGTCGTCGGTTCTTTTGCGAGGATGACCTATCAAGACTACCGGGCAATGGTCGACGGAAACCTCGGGAGCGCCGTTTCGCTCGCGCGCGCGGTGCTGCCGTCGATGCGGGAACGCGGGTTCGGCCGCTTGATCTTTTTTGGGATGAACGGCTCCGAAGTGACGATGCCGGCGCCGACGCAGTCCTTGTATGCCGCCGCCAAGGCCGGCCTGACGTCGTTCGCGCGCTCCCTGGCAGTCGAGGAAGCAAGGCACGGGATCACCGTCAACATCGTCAACGTCGGCGATATTCGCGATAAGGCCGCCGACCGGGAGACCGCGATCACGTTGCGAGGAAAAAATCCTACGGGGCGCGCCGGATCCTGGGAGGATATCGCCAACGCGGTCGTGTTTTTTGCCACCGATGCGGCCGGATTCATCAACGGACAGGCCCTGGCGGTGACCGGCGGCCTGCTCGAGGCGTACGAGCGGTGATCGTATTCGTTTGGATCGTCATCGCGGTCGTGACGCTGATGCGCGCGATCTCGATCTTTAACGTCCCGCTCGTGGGTGACGAAGCGTACTACTGGGAGTGGAGCAAGCGGCTCGCTTTCGGCTACGTCGACCATCCGCCGGTCGTGGCGTGGACGATCGCGGCGTTCTCATGGCTCGGGAGCAATCCGGGGTTCGTTCGCCTCGGCTTCGTCGTCAGCGGGATCGTCGCGACTCTCGCGGTCGCGGCCGCCGCGACGGAGATTGCCCGGGACCGGCGGGCAGGCGCCGCCGCTGCGCTCGCGTTGACGTTGACGCCGCTCCTCTCGCTGGCGTTCGGGATGGCGCAGCCGGACGGACCGTATCTTGCCTTTTGGTGCGTTTCTCTGTGGCTCGCGGCCCGCGCGTTTCGCCGCAACGAGCGATGGGCTTGGATCGCGCTCGGTTTTGCCATGGGCGGCGTCCTCCTCTCGCGCTTCCTCGGCTGGGCGCTGGTCTTCGGCGTTGCCGCGTACGCGCTCGCGCCCGAACGTCGGTCGGCGTGGCGCAAAGGCCTGACACTCTCGTTCGCGATCGCGGCCGCATGTTATGCGCCGTTCGTGTTGTGGAATGCGACGCACGGCTGGGCGACGTTCGAGTTCACGTTTTTCGGGCGGCACGTCCCGAAAGCGTTCTCGATCAAACGCGTCGTCGACATGTATGCGGTCCAAGCCGCGGCGTACTCGCCGGGGCTTTGGCTCGGCGCGCTGATTTGCGCCGTACGGCCGCGCGACGCGCTGTTGGCCTGGACTTCCGTTCCTTTGATCGCACTCTTGACCGTGCTTGGAGTCTTCGAGCCCGTCGAGATCCATTGGGTCTTCGGCGCCTACGCCTCGCTCTGCGTCGCGATCGGAATCGCGTACGTGGCGCTCTCGCCGCGGGCGCGCGTGATTTGGGCGACCGCCTCCGCGGTACCGGCACTCGTATTGCTTCCGGCGATCTTCGTTGCGACCGAGGTCCCAGGCGACATCTATCAGGTGATCCGCAGCACGGGATCGGTACTGCGCAACACCGGTCCTTGGGAGATCTATACGACCGGACAGCTCGCGCACAACGTCAAGATCATCGCGGGAGAGCACGACGCGATCGTGATGACCGACGGCTACGGGCTTTCGTCGGTCCTCGATTTCGACGCGGGGATCCCGCCGGTCGTGATCGGCTACAATTGGCAAGGCGCCGAGTCGCACGAATGGATCACGCACATCGGCGGCCCACGAACCGCGCTCTTCGTCGACAAGTCTTCGCTCGTGAAGTTGCCGCCCGGGCCCAAGCATCCGCTGGGCGAACCCGGACGCCCGGATTTCGCCGCGCAGCTGCACCGCGCGTGCGCGGAGGTGGAGCCGGGACCGACGCTCTACTACGATGCCGGAATGGGTGTGCCGCCCCGGCCTTACTATCTCACGTGGTGTTACGGTTTGACCGACCGAGGTCTCGCGCTCTTGCGCGCACCCGGTCCCTGGTACACGGCGCCGCACATCGCCAATCTGTGAGTTTATTGGTGATGGACCGAGCGCAGCGGGATCGTGCTTCTGCGACGGCGTTGTTGCGAGGTCGGCCTGGGGGCCCCACGCAAAGCGTGGGGGGCGCGCAGCCTCGGGCGGAGCGCCGTTAGATGGAAAGGCGGGCGTTCGCGCTGCCTGGTTCGCAGCTGCAGTACGGGCCCGATCGGCCCTTGCGGGTGACGCACATCGACTTGCAGCTGCGGACGGATCTCGACAAGAAGACGATCGACGGCGTCTGCACGACGATGGTTCGTGCCGTCGACGACGGTATCGACCGGATCGTCCTCGATGCGGTCGACCTCGAGATCGCCGGGGTCGAAGCCGCCGGAAAGCCGCTCGAGCATGTCGTACGGAGCGAGAACCTCGAAGTACGGTTCGGCCGTCCGCTCGCAGCCGGCGAGCGATTCGAGTTCTCGATTGCGTATCGGGTGGTCGAACCGCGACGCGGCGCGTATTTCACGGCGCCCGATCGCGCCGATCCGAAGAAGCCGCGGCAACTCTGGACGCAAAGCCAAGACAGCGACGCTCGCTACTGGTTTCCGTGCGTCGACTATCCCGACAACAAACAGACCAGCTCGACGACCGTCGTCGTGCGCAAAGGCCTTTTCGCGCTCGCGAACGGCGCCTTGCTGGAACGGCGCGACGACGCCGAGACGACGACGTTCACCTACCGTCTCGAAGCGCCGCAGCCGACGTATCTCTTCACGCTGGTCGTCGGCGAATTCACCGAGGTCGCGCAGCCCGGCGGCTCGGTTCCGACGTACTACTACGTCCCCCCCGGGAGGGAAGACGACGGCGAGCGCGCTTTCGGGAAGACGCCCGCGATGATGCGAGCGTTCAACGACTTCATCGGCGTCGATTACCCGTTCGTCCGCTATTCTCAGATTGCGGTCGCGGACTTCATCTTCGGCGGGATGGAGAACACGACCGCAACGACGCAGACGGACCGGACGCTTCACGACGAGCGTGCCCACCTGGATTTCTCGAGCGACCCGCTGGTATCGCACGAGCTCGCGCACCAATGGTTCGGCGACCTGCTGACGACGCGCGACTGGTCGCATGCGTGGCTCAACGAGGGATTCGCGACCTACTTCGAGGCGGTTTGGTACGAATACGACCTCGGCCCCGAGGAGTACGCGTACCACGTCGAGTCGATGGTGCGCGCGTACATCAGCGAGGACGAGGAGCGGTACCGCCGGCCGATCGTGTTCAACCGCTTCGTGTACCCGATCGAGCTCTTCGATCGGCACCTCTACCAAAAGGGTGGCGCCGTGCTCCACATGCTCCGCGGCGTCTTGGGGAAAGACCGTTTCCAGCGCTCGATCAAGCGCTATGTCACCGACAACGCCGGTGGGAGCGTTGAGACGATCGATTTCGTCCGCGCGATCGAAGCCGCGACGGGGCGGAATCTCCGCTGGTTCTTCGAGCAGTGGATCGAACGCGGCGGACATCCCGAGCTCGAGCTCTCGTATCGATACGACGGCGAGCGCAAGAGTGCCGTCGTCGACGTGCGACAGAAACAGAAGATCGACGAGAACAACCCCGCTTACCGATTCGAGCTGAACGTCGAGTTCGAGGGTCACGAGCCGGTTCGGCTCGCGATCGAGCGCGAAAGCGAATCGTTTGCGATCCCGCTAGCCCACGAACCGAAGCGCGTCAGGCTCGATCCCGGCGCTCACGTGCTGGGAAAGGTCGAGTACAAACTGCCGGCCGAGATGCTGATCGAGATCCTGCGCGTCGAAGAAGATCCGATCGCGCGCATTCGCGCGGCGCAGGCGCTCGGGAAGATCAACAACCGCAAGGCGAGCCAAACGCTCGTCGCCGCGCTCGCCGCCGATCGCTTCTGGGGCGTCGGCGTCGAGATCGCTCGAACGCTTGCCACGACCGGCGCGCCTTGGGCGAAAGACGCGTTGATCGAGGCTCGCCGGCACGAGCATCCCAAGGTGCGCCGCGCGATCGCGACGGCGCTCGGAACGTTCCCGCGCGATCCGGCGGTCGCAACCGCGCTCGTTGAAATGCTCGGCGACGCCTCCTACTTCGTCGTCGCGGCCGCGCTCGAGAGTTTGGGGAAGACCCGGGATCCGCGCGCGTTCGAAATTCTCGCCGAGCACGTCCTCGTCTCGTCCTGGAACGAAACGATTGCGGCCGGCGCCGCGCGGGGACTCGCCGAGCTCGCCGACCCGCGTGCGAGCGCACCGCTGATCGACGCGACGGGGAACGATCGCGCGGAGGAGCTGCGCCGGGCCGCGCTCCTCGCGCTCGCGCGGCTCTACGCGTTGCTGGACGAGCGCCGGCCTTCGATCGTCGAAGCGATCGTGGCGGCGCTCTCGGACGAATCGTTCTTCATCAGGGCTACGGCGATCGCGGCAGCGGAGCTCTTGGGACGCGGCGAAGCGATTCCGGCGCTGCGCCGCATATCCGATCGGGATGGCGATGGTCGGCTGCGGCGGGACGCTCTCGAGGCGATCGAGCGGATCTCGGAAGCGCAGCGCGCACCGGCCGAGATCGCGAAACTACGGACGGAGATCGCCGAGCTGCGAGAGGAGCTGCAAGCACTACGGCTGCGTACCGAGCACTAGCCTTCCTTCTGATAGGCGGCTTTCTGGCAGCCTGCTTGTCGGCGTGCACGGCGCCGGCCGAGGCTCCCTCGGAGGCCGCGGTATCGAGAACGGCGTCGAGCAGCCGCCGACCGCCGATCCACCCTTGGAGCGAGGCCGACCGCCGGCGCGTTCGGGCGACCGTCGACGAGTCGCTCCGCTCGCCGTACTTCGCCGCCGCCGGCGTCGCGCTCGCGGGCGACGACGGCGAACTCATCTATGGCCGCAACGCGCAGCACGATTACGCTCCCGCATCGACGCTGAAGGCGATCGTCGCTGCAGTGGCACTCGGCCGTCTCGGCACGAAAGCGCGGCTCGAGACGCGGTTCGAATCGCTCGAACAGCCCGATGCCGTCGGGACGATCGACGACTTGTGGCTCGTCGGCGGCGGCGATCCGGTCCTCGATCCCGACCAGCTCAAAGGCGGCGTCGGGGCGCTCTTCGCGCGCGGAGTGCGTCACATTACGGGCGATTTGATCGTCGACGCGACCTCGTTTAGGGAGCCGGAGCAAAATCCGGCGTGGGCGCCGGACGACTTCGAGTACGAATACGCCGCCGGGACGAGCCCCATCTCGCTCAACTGGGACGTCATCGAGTTCAAGATCGCGCCGACCCAAATCGGCGCGCCGGCGCGCGTTCGCGTCTTTCCGGCGTCGTCCGATGTGGTCGTACGGGGCGCACCGACGACCGGATACGGGACGCTTCTGCGCATAACGCGCAGTGCGCCCGGGCGCAACGAGTTCGTCGTTGAGGGGACGATCGCGCCGGGCGGCGAGCAGTCGTTCTTTCGGCCGGTCGTCGGGATTCCGATGTGGGCTGGACTCGTCGCCGGCCAAATGCTGCGGGACCGCGGGATCGCGCTGGACGGCGAGGTCCGTCTCGGCGAGGATCCGCACGCGATGCAGACGCTATGGGACCACCGCTCGCCGCCACTCGCGAAGATGGTGAAGCAGATGCTTTTCGAGTCCGACAACCATATCGCCGAACAGCTGCTGGGCGTCATCGGCGGTCCCGCTGCCGCGAAAGCGTATCTCGAACAACTCGGGATCGCCGAACCCGGTTTGCGGTTGGTCGACGGGAGCGGCTTGGCGGAGAGCGATCGCGTCGCGCCCCAGACGTTCGTGCAGTTGCTCCAAGCGGCCGCGCGCTCCCCGTTCGGGGAAACGTACGTCACGTCGTTGCCGCGCGCAGGGATCGAGGGGACGGTCCGTCACCACGACCTTCACGCGGCGCTCGGGTTGGTTCGCGCGAAAAGCGGGCACATTGCCGACGTCAACGCGCTCGTCGGTTACGTCGATTCACGCCGTCACGGAAAGCTAGCGTTCGCGTTCCTTGTAAACGCGCCGGGCGCCGACGACGCAACCTCGATCCAAGTCGGAATCGACCGCATGCTCGACGCGCTGGCTCTCCTATGATCGATCGTTCTGTTTTGCAAAAAACGCTCGCGAAGGCTCTCGGCTCCGGCGGAGAGTATGCCGACGTTTTCGTCGAGCACCGGGTGACGCAAGCGATGCGGCTGCAAGACGGCCGGCTGCACGAGGCGGGACTGAACGTCGTCGTCGGCGCCGGCGTTCGGGTTATCAGCGGCGAGCGCCAAGGCTACGCGTTCACCGACGACTTGAGTGAAGCGGCGCTCGTCGATGCGGCCCGCGTCGCGTCGCTGATCGCTCGCGGGACCGGCCGGACTCCGGCAGACTTGAGCGGCGAGAGTCGGGCCGTGCCGGCGCAGTACCGAACCGACGAATCGGCCGAGACGCTCGGCGATCTGCAGACGTACGCGGATTTCTTGGAGCGCGTCGAAACCACGGCTCGCGCCTACGATCCGCGCGTCGAAACCGTGAACGGTGCGGTCGTGGGGGAGATCCAGCGCGTCGAGATCGCGACGAGCGACGGACGGCTCGTCCGCGACGTTCGCCCGCTCGTTGCGCTCACGGCGCAAATCGTCGCACGCAAGGACGGCACGCGCGGCTACGCATC
>JAFAMS010000073.1 GCA_019233165.1 Vulcanimicrobiota bacterium
GACCTCGCAACAACGCCGTTGCCGTTGCGCGACTCCGCTGCGCTCGGTCCATCACCATGACTGGTTCTGCAAACAACACCAAAACTCTAGGCCTCGTGCACGCCGTGATTCCCGCGATTGCGCCGATGCGCGACGTGCTGGCGCGTACCTTGCCGGAGCTTCGCGTGATCAATCTGCTGGACGAAGGATTGCTGACCGAGGCGAATCGTTTGCACGGGCTCGTCCCGGAGACGATCGATCGTTTGGCCACGGTGATCGGGTTGCTCGCCGCGGCGCAGTGCGACGCCGTAATGTTGACGTGCACCGCGTATTCGCCGGCGGTGCCGGAGATGAAGCGGCGCTTTCCGGGGCTGCCGATCGCCGCCGTCGACCAAACGATGGTCGACCGCGCGGTCGGGCTCGGGAAGCGCATCGGCGTCCTGGCGACCGTCCCGGCGGGTCTCGAGCAGCAACGCTATCTCTTGCGCGAGACGGCGGCCGCAGCCGGCAAAGAGATCGATATCGTTCCAAGCCTTCATCCCGAAGCGATGGAGGCGTTGCGCCGCGGCGATCGCGACGAGCACGACCGCATCTTGCTCGGAGCACTCCCGGCGCTGCTCGAACGCTGCGACGTCGTTTTGCTGGCGCAGGTCAGCATCGCGCCGCTGGCTGCGAAACTTCCGGCCGGACTTCCGAAGCCGGTACTTTCGAGTCCCGAGCTCGCCGCCGAGCGTTTGCGCGAAACGTTGTTCGTCGAATCGACGTTATCGGCGTAAGCCACGACAGGCCGCCGCGCCTGCTCCCGAGAAGAAATACTCCCGTCCCCATGAAGTCAACGCGATTCGTCGCGCTCCTTGCGGTTTTCGCTCTCGCAGTCGTTGCAGGCTGGTTCTACTTCTTCGGCGCCCAGCGCAACGGCGTGATCCCATCGGGCGACCGCATCACCATCTATTACACGAAGACCGACGGGAAGACCGAGGAACCGTTCACGGTGACGCTCGGTCCCGCGCGCGATCCGCAGAGCGTTGCGTTTTACGCCGCGACGCAGGCAATCGCCGGTCCGCCGCAAGGCGTCGACGCGATCCGCTTTCCGCCGGGTACGCACGTTCGCTCGGTCGAGCTCGACGGGAAGACGGCGAGCGTCGATCTTTCGTCGGAAGTCAAGAACGGAGGCGGCGGGAGCTTCGACGAGGGCGGGATGTTCAAGGCGCTGGTGTGGACGATGACCGCGCTTCCGGGGATCGACTCGGTCGCGATTCGCGTCCAAGGATCCCAGGTCGCCACGCTCCCGGGAGGTCACCTTGAGCTCGACGAGCCGCTTGCGCGCTCTAGCTGGTAGCGCGCTCGTCGCGCTGCTGCTCGCGACGGCGCTCTTGCCGGCGCGGGCGCAAACAAGGCAGCCGCCGGTCCCGTCGTTTTGGTTCGCCGGGACGCGCCTGATCTTCGAGCGCCCCGATAGGGTCGACGACGAGATCGCCGTTCGCGCGAACGATCCCGGTTTGCTGCGTTTCTTGCAGCGAGTCGGAGCGACGATCTCGTGGCAACCGAGCTCGCGCTACGTCGTCGTCACCACCTCCGATCGGCGCACGCTGACGTTCACGCTCGGCGTCCCGCACTTTCAAACAGGCTCGTCGACGCAAAATCTCCCGCTCAACGCGTACCTGGACGGAAACGACGTCTACCTCCCGTTCTTGACGCTCGCGCGGTTGCTCTACGTCCAGCCGACGCTGCAAGGGAACGAGTACGTCTTGCAGCCGCTCATCGGCGGCCTCGACGCGCGCGAGGACGGCCGCAAGACGATTCTGACGTTGCGCGGCGCAACGCAGCTCCGGTTCAAGAAAACGGGCGACGGACCCGAGCGGCTCTCGCTGACGTTCGCGGGGACGGGCTCGTCGCTGCAGCCGGCGCGGCGCATCGATCTTCCCGGGCTGCGAGAAGTCGACGTCACGGTGACCGGGAGCGTTCGCAGTCCGTCGACGACCGTGACGTTTCAAACGCCCTCAGGCGGAGTCCGCGCGCTCTATCCCTCGGCGAACCCGAACGAGCTGGTGCTCGCATTCGGCCGCGGCGACGTCGCGCTCGGCGGCGCGGCGATTCCCAGCGATTCCGAGGGCGGTTCGCTCGCGTTTGCCCCGCCTGCGCCGGTCGCGACGGCTCAAGGGGCGCCGGTCGCACCCGCTCCGGCATCGACTTCGGCCGCACCGTATCCCTCGCCGTCGGTTTCGCCGGCCGGTCCGCTCGTAACGGCTGTCGACGTCGAAAACCCCGCGCCCGATTCGCTCTTGGTGCACGTCGCCGTCTCCGATTCGGCTGCGTTCGAATGGCACCGCCTCGGCGACGATCGTTTTTACATCGACGTTCGGGCGACGCTCGTCTCGGCGGGACGCGACGACCGTCCGCCGGTCGCGTTCGTCCAAAGCCTGCGCATCCGCCAGCTGCAAACCACCCCTTCGCCGGTCGTTCGGGTCGCGTTGACACTGAGCCCCAATCGGCGGATCGATGTAGTCCCCGACGACCGCGGCGTCACCCTCGCCGTCGCCGATGTCGATGCCGGCGGCGCCTTCGTCGCACAGGTCGGGAGCGGGCAAACGGGCGCTGCCGTCCCCGTCGCACCGGCGAGCGTCACGCCCGTCCCCTCCGATTGGAAGTTCGGCGCGGCAACCAATCCACGCTTGATCGTCATCGATCCCGGGCACGGTGGGAGCGATACCGGTGCGATGCGAAACGGATTGGTGGAAAAAGACTTGACGCTCGATATCGCGATGCGGCTGCGAACGCTGCTCATTGCGCGCGGCTGGCTGGTGAAGATGACGCGAGACCGAGACGTCGACGTCGCCGCGCCGAACGCTTCGGACGTCGCGGAGCTGCAGGCACGCGTCGACGTCGCCAACGCGTCGGGAGCCCGGATGTTCGTCTCCGTGCACGTCAACTCGAGCACGTCGTCGTCACCGAACGGGACGACGACGTACTACTACAAGCCGGAAGACCAGCCGCTGGCAGCCGCGATCCATCGCCGGCTCCTTCCGGTTTTGGGGCTGAAGGACGACGGCGTGCAAAAGGAGCGGTTCTACGTGATCCGTCACACGACGATGCCGGCCGCGCTCGTCGAAACGGCGTTCATGTCGAATTCCGACGACGCCGCGCATCTGCGCTCGCCGAGCTTCCGCCAGGGCGTCGCGCAAGGGATCGCGGACGGGATCAAGGATTTCGCCGGAACTCCGGCGGCGCCGGTCTCGCAGCAGCAATAAGGTGCTTGGGATCTTCGATTCGGGGATCGGCGGTCTGACCGTCGTCCGTCCGCTCCGCGAGCGCCTCCCCGAGCACGACATCATCTATCTCGCGGATCAAGCGCACGTCCCGTACGGCGATCGCAGCGTCCCCGAGCTACGCCGCTTCCTGCTGGACAACGTCGCGCTGCTGGCGCGCTGGGACGTCGACGCGATCGTGATGGGCTGCAACACGTCGTGTGCCAT
>JAFAMS010000076.1 GCA_019233165.1 Vulcanimicrobiota bacterium
GGATGTGAACGTTCGGATCCAGGACGATCGACCAAAGATCGTTCGCCGAATCGCCGGTCGAGAGTCCGCGATAGCCCCAGTGGTACGGCAAGCCCACGACGTGGGTCGTTTTGCCGTCGATCACGAGGTCGCGAATGCGGTCCGTTACGAGCACGCGCGCCTCGATCGCGGCGCGAGCGCTCACGATCGTCGCCCATCCGCCGTTCTCGAGGCTTCGCAGCTCCGCGAGAGCGGGGCTCACTTCGCAGAAGAACTCGGGCTGCAATTCTGCCAAATGCGGGACCGTGCGCGTCATCCCGCCGGCGGTGTGATGCTCCGTGACGCGGTAGCTCGTCGCGACGAACGGGAACACGTCCCTTCGCATCGCGCCGTTCGAGGGATGATACGGATTTTCCGGACGCGGGAACTGCTGGCGAGGCGGGTTCGCGCGCTGCTCGTAGAGCAGGTTCGAAAACGGCGATTCTTCCGGCTCGTAATGCACCGGGAACGGGGCATCGGCAAGGCCGTCCGGCACGTAGAGCCAGCCCTTTCCGTCGCTCTGCATGACGAACGGTTCATTGCCCGCGAGCGCCTCCTCGGCTTTTGCATCCTCGGGCGGTCTGTAGTCCGGCGGTTTATCGAGCTTGAAGTCGGGGACGTCGGCGCCGGTCCATTCACGCTTGTTTTCGTCCCACCAGACATAGCGCTTGCGCTCGCTCCACGGCTGTCCCGACGGATCCGCCGAGGCACGGTTGTAGAGGATCCGCCGGTTTGCGGGCCACGCCCATCCCCATTCCGATGCGACCCACGACTGCTCGTGCCCCGGAGTGCGGTCCGCGGCATGGTTCTTCTCGTCCTTGAAGACGCCGCAATAGATCCAGCAGCCGCAGGTCGTCGAGCCGTCCGGCTTCAGGTGCGTATACGTCCCGAGCGCTTTCCCGCTCGCGTCCCAGCCGTTGATTTCGCGCAGAACGGCGTTCGCGTTGGGTTCGAGGTGCGGCCCTTGCGTCGGATACTCCCACGCGAGCTGCCGGACCGCGCGGTCGTTGGGCTCGTTGCCGGCGGAAAGCTTTTCGCGAATCCGCCGCCCCAAGTGATAGTAGAACCAAAGTTCCGAGCGGCAGTCGCCTTTCGGTTCGATCGCTTTGTGATGCCACTGGAGGAGCCGCTGCGTGTTCGTGAACGAACCGGACTTCTCGGTGTGGTCGGCGGCCGGCAGGAAAAATATTTCGGTTCCGATCTCTTCGGTGCGTAACTGTCCCGATTCGATCTCCGGCGAATCGTACCAGAACGAAGCGCTCTCGATCTCGAAGAAATCGCGAACGACGAGCCAGTCGAGTTTTGCGAGCGCCATCCGGTGCAAGCGTGAGTTCGCCGAGCCGACCGCGGGATTTTCGCCGACGCAAAAAAATCCCAACACGTTGCGATCCAACATCCCCAAGACGGCCGGATAGATCGAGTGGTCGCCGGTCAGTCGCGGCAGGTTATCGAAGCACCACTCGTTCTCTTCGCGCGCCTCGTCGCCGAAATACGCCTTCAAGAGGCTTACCATGAACGCGTCCGTGTGCGCCCACCAGCCGGCCTCGGAGGTCACGTCCTCGAGATATTCCCGAAGCGTCGCGTGTTCGGCATGCGGCATGGGAATGTAGCCGGGGAGGATCTCGAAGAGCGTCGGGATGTCGGTCGAGCCCTGAATCGAAGCGTGTCCGCGAAGCGCCATGATCCCGCCGCCTGGGCGTCCGATGTTCCCGAGCAGAAGTTGGAGGATTGCGGCGGCACGGATGTATTGCACCCCTACGGTGTGTTGCGTCCACCCGACCGAATAGACGAAGGCGCTCGTCCGCTCGCGTCCGGAATTTTCGCAAAGCGCCTCGGCGACGCGTAAGAAGAGGTCTCTCGGCGTCCCGCAGATGCGCTCGACGTTTTCCGGCGTGTATCTGCGGTAGTGCCGTTTGAGGAGTTGGAAGACGCAATTCGGGTCGCGCAGCGTCTCGTCGCGGCGCGGCGGCTCGCCGTGCTCGAGCTGCGCCCCCTGTGAACCTCCGGCCTGATGTCCTTGCCGCTTCCCGGCGGCGCTGTGCGTCTTCATCCCCGCGTACTGCCAGCTCTCGACGTCGTACGAGTGACTCTCCGGATCCCAGCCGGAGAAGAGCCCGTCGAGGTCCTCGGTGTCGCGGAACTCCTTCTTCACGATTGTCGCAGCGTTCGTGTAAGGGATGATGTACTCGCGAAATTCGCGTCCGTTCTGCAGAACGTAGTTGATCAACCCGCCGAGGAACGCGATGTCGGTACCGGGCCGGATCGGGACGTGCGCGGTCGCCATCGCGCTCGTCCGCGTGAAGCGCGGATCGACGTGAAAGACCTGGGCTCCCCGTTCGCGCGCTTCGATCACCCATTGAAAGCCGACCGGATGATTCTCGGCCATGTTCGAGCCCATGATGACGATGCAATCGCTGTTCTGCAGATCTTGCTGGAACGTCGTCGCGCCGCCTCGTCCGAACGATGTCCCTAGACCAGGGACGGTGGAGCTATGTCAAATCCTCGCCTGATTCTCGACCTGAACGATCCCTAAGCTCGTGTAGAGCTTTTTCATGAGATAGTTCTCTTCGTTGTCGAGCGTCGCACCGCCGAGGCTCGCGATTCCGAGCGTACGATTGAGCGTGCGACCCTGCTCGTCGTGCGCCTCCCACGTCTTCCGGCGCGTCTCGATGACGCGGTCGGCGATCATGTCGAGGGCGCGGTCGAGGTCTAACTCCTCCCAGGCAGTCCCGTAGGGCCGGCGATACTTCACCTTGCGCTCGCGGAGCGGACTTTGCGAGAGGGTGCGGCTCGCCGCTCCCTTGGGACAAAGCCGGCCGCGCGAGATCGGCGAGTTCGGGTCGCCCTCGATCTGCGTGACCTGCTCGTCCTTGACGTAGATTTTCTGTCCGCACCCGACCGCGCAGAACGGGCAGATCGAATCGACGATCCGATCGGCCGTTGCCGTCCGTGACTCGGTCGCTGCGGTGCGCGCCGATTGAGCCGCCTCGCCGAGGGCCAAACGGTCGACCTCGAGTTGCCGCAGAAGCGGCCAACGCCGCAGCCATTTCGGTACGGAGTACCTTTTCATTTACAGTCGCGGTACCCTCGAGGTCACCGCACCAAACGCTTGCCGGAGGTGCAAAGTGAGCGTCA
>JAFAMS010000147.1 GCA_019233165.1 Vulcanimicrobiota bacterium
CGTCTATCAGACCGGAAGCGGGACGTCGACCAACATGAACGCCAACGAGGTGATCGCCAACCGCGCGATCCAAAAGCTCGGCGGCGAGCTCGGCTCCAAGAAGCCGGTCCATCCGAACGACCACGTAAATTTTGGGCAAAGCTCGAACGACGTCATACCGACGGCGCTCCATGTCGGGGCGATCATGGCGATCGACGAAGCGCTCGTCCCCTCGCTCGTCGAGCTGCGCGACGCCTTCGCCGCCAAGTCCGAAGAGTTTTGGGCCGTCGTGAAAACGGGCCGAACGCATTTGCAGGACGCGACGCCGATCCGGTTAGGCCAAGAATTTCTCGGCTACGCCGGTCAAGTCGAGCGTGCGATCGAGCGCGCGCAGCACGCAAAGGCCGAGCTCTCCGAGGTCGCGCTGGGCGGAACCGCGGTCGGAACGGGGATCAACACGCACCCCGAGTTCGCGCGGCGCGCGACCGCGCTGCTCTCGCAGGAGCTCGGCACCGAGATTCGCGAGACGACGAATCATTTTCAGGCGCAAGCGTCGCTCGACAACGCGGTCGAGGCGAGCGCGTCGATCCGCACGATCGCCGTCTCGCTTTATAAGATCGCGAACGATCTGCGCTGGCTCGCCTCCGGGCCGCGCGCCGGGATCGGCGAGATCGCGCTCCCCGAAGTTCAGCCCGGAAGCTCGATCATGCCGGGTAAAGTGAACCCCGTCATCTGCGAGTCGGTGATGATGGTCTGCGCGCAGGTGATCGGCAACGACGCAACGGTCGCCTTCGGCGGCGCCGCCGGCAACTTCGAGATCAACCTCATGATGCCGGTCGTGGCGTACAACCTGATCCGCGCGATCGAGCTGCTCGCCGCGAGCGCTTCGAATCTCGCGAAGCAAACGGTCCGCGGGATCGTTGCGACCGATCGCGGACCGGCGATGGTCGAACAGGGTCTCTCGATGGTGACGAGCTTGGCGCCGATCATCGGTTACGATGCGGCTGCGGCGATCGCCAAGGAGGCGGCGAAGACCGGCGAGACGGTCCGCGAGGTCGCGCTGCGCAAAACGGATCTCGGCGCCGAGCGGCTCGCGGAGATCCTCGATCCGATGCAGATGACCGAGCCGAGCGCCGATCGCATCGGCGCCGGCGGCGGTTAGACTACTGCCGCTGCTCGACGCTCAGCGCGAGCGCGTTCGCGCCTCCCGGCGTCACGGGGATCGCGACGGTCGTCGTGGCGAGCGCCGCGCCGCCACCGACCGGTGAAGCGTACGTGGTTACCGTAAAGGCGACATTTTCACCGACCGGCGCGTTCACGGCAAGCTCGCAGCTCGTCGCTTCGTGGCCGGCGACGCATCCCGGCCTTCCCGCGCCAACCGTGAAGAACGCGGGCGGTCCGCCGGCAACGGCGACGCTGAGCGACTGCATCGAGGAGCGCAGGTAGGCGGCGCGCCGCAGCGCTTTTTGCGTCGGGATCGAGATCGCGATATAGGCCGGCGCGGTCTGCTGCGCCCTTCCCGCCGAGCTCACGCTTTGCGCGGTGCAGCCCAAGAGCGCGGCTGCTGCGAGCGCCGAGGAGCAGACGATGGCGAGCTTGGCCTGTATACGCACGGGAGGTTGCAACCTCCGCGTACCGCTCTTCAATCTCCTACTGCGTGGAGGGACGAACCGGATGCTGACGATCGGGACGAAGACCGAATTTCACAAGGCGTACATCGACGGGGCGTGGGTCGAGACCCGCGGCCGCTTCACGGTGACGAGCCCGGCGACGCTCGAGCCGTACGCCGAAGTCGCCGACTGTGGTCCCGACGAGGCGCGAGCGGCCGCCGACGCGGCGGTTCGTGCGTTCGCGAGCTGGAGCAAGACGACGGCGTACGAGCGCGCCGCGATCTTGCAGCGCTGGTACGCGCTCATCATCGAGCATCAAAACCAGCTCGCCGAGATCATGGCTCGGGAGATGGGAAAACCCGTCACCGAAGGGCGCGGCGAGGTGAAATACGCCGCCGCGTTCGCGCAGTGGTTCGCCGAAGAGGCGAAGCGGGCGTACGGCGAGATCATCCCGACGCACGACAACTCCAAGCGTCTCCTCACGATCAAAACGCCGGTCGGTCCGGCGTACGGGATCACGCCTTGGAATTTCCCCGCAGGGATGATCACCCGCAAAGCCGCGCCGGCACTCGCAGCAGGCTGCACGTTCATCTCGAAGCCGGCGGAACAAACCCCGATTACCGCGCTCGCGATCGCGAAGTTGTGGGAAGAGGCGGGCGGACCGCCCGGGACGCTGCAAGTCCTCCCCGCACTCGATCCGGTCCCGGTTTCGAACGTCTTCTTCGCCGACCGCCGCATCCGCAAAGTGACGTTCACAGGGAGCACCGAAGTCGGCAAGAAACTCTACGCACAGTCGGCGGCGACGATGAAGCGGATCTCGCTCGAGCTCGGCGGCCACGCGCCGTATCTGATCTTCGAAGACGCCGATCTCGACAAAGCCGTCGCCGACGTCATGGCGTGCAAGTTCCGCAACGCGGGGCAAGTCTGCGTCTCGACGAACCGCATCTACGTCGCGGATCCGATTTACGACGCGTTCGCGGAGCGTCTCACCGAGAAAGTCCAGAACCTCGTCGTCGGCGATCCGCTCGATGAGAAGACTCGGATGGGCCCCCTCGTCGATCGTCAGGGCTTCGAGAAAGTTCGCGAGCACGTCGAAGACGCGCTCGCCAAAGGCGCCGTCGCGCGCACCGGTGGAAAGCCGAAGGAAGGGCTGTTTTACGAGCCGACCGTCCTCACGGAGATCTGCGACGGAACGCGTTTGCTCGTCGAGGAGACGTTCGGCCCCGTCGCGCCGTTGTTGCGCTTCAAAGACGAAACCGAGGTCGTCCGGATGGCGAACGACACGCCCTACGGACTCGCCGCGTACGTCTGGACGCGCGACGTAGGCCGCGCGTTCCGCGTCGCCGAGGCGTTACAATACGGAATCGTCGGCGTCAACGATCCGGTTCCATCGGCGCCGCACGCACCTTTTGGCGGGGTGAAAGACTCCGGGATCGGGCGCGAAGGCGGTCACGAAGGGCTGAGCGAGTATCTCGACGTTCGGTACATCTCGATGGGACTGCCGTAGCTCCCAGAACGATCTCAGCGCGCGGCGCGTAGAATACATCGAATGGTCGCGCACGAGAACATGGTCGAGATCCCGGCGGGCGAGTTCCTGATGGGGTCGGAGAGTTTCTATCCCGAGGAGGCGCCGGTCCGGCGCGTCGCAGTCGAGCGCTTTGCGATCGATCGCTTTCACGTGACCAACGCCGATTTTCGGCGGTTCGTCGAGGCGACGGGCTACGTCACGCTCGCCGAGCGGCCGCTCGATCTCTCGTCGATCCCCGGCGCTCCGGTCGCGTCCGTTCCGGCCGGCTCGATGGTCTTCACGCCGACCGAGGGTCCCGTCGATCTCGGCGACTCGCGCGCGTGGTGGCGGTACGTCACCGGCGCGAATTGGCGTCATCCGCAGGGGCCCGAGAGCGCGATCGACGCGATCCTCGACCATCCCGTCGTGCACGTCGCCTACGAAGACGCCGAAGCGTACGCCGCATGGGCCGGAAAATCGCTTCCGACCGAAGCCGAATGGGAATACGCCGCGCGCGGCGGGCGCTATGGGACGATCTTCATCTGGGGCGACGAGATCGCTCCCGATGGAACGATCATGGCGAACACGTGGCAGGGCGAGTTTCCGTACTTGTCCCTCAAACCAAAAGGTGAAGATCGCACGACGCCGGTCGGCTCGTTTCCGCCGAACGGATACGGACTCTACGACATGGCCGGAAATGCATGGGAGTGGACGAGCGATTGGTTTTCGCTCCACGACGCGCACGCGGTCGCGAGCCCGTGCTGCGCGCCGCCGTCCGCCGTTGAAGGCAGCTACGATCCCGAGCATCCGGATATCCGGATCCCGCGCAAAGTCCTCAAGGGCGGCTCGCATTTGTGCGCGCCGAACTATTGCTTGCGCTTCAGGCCCTCAGCTCGAATGCCGCAGATGATCGATACCGGGATGAGTCATCTCGGCTTTCGCTGCGTCGTGCGGGGCTGAGCCCAGGCTAGAACCGGCCTCCGCGCGAGAGCCACTCGCCGGCAATCGTCCCGAGGACCGAACCGATCCGGCCGCCTCCGGGCGTGCACGGGTCGACGGTCCGGCCGAGGATCACGCCGCCGATCCCGGCAGGGAAATGATCGCCCCAGCGCCCGCCGCGTCCCGTCGTCGGCGGCCGCTTCGTCCCATCGGGACCCGAGGGCGTGTCGGTCGTCGGGACCGGCGCGTTCGCGGTCGTCGTAGACGTCGACGCCGTGGTAGACGTAGAGGCGGACGTGTCGACCTGCGGCTGCGTTTGCGCCTCGGGCTGCGTCGCCGGTGCGGCCGCGGCGTCGACATGCGTCTGCGGCTGCACTTGCGGGCGTCCGAGCGGATAGACGTTCGCGCGCGGCGCCGCGTGATGGACCGGCGCGGCAAGATGATGCCTTACGGCCACCGGCTGGGGATGCGCTACCGGTGCGGCGACCGGGGGAGCGACGTGCACGCGAGCGCGCGCTTGCGCGGCGAGCTCGGCGCGGAGACGAGCGATCTGCGCTTCGTCGTGGCGGAGCTTCGCGCGCAGCACGGCTTCGTGGTTCGGCTTCGGCGCGAGGCGTATCGCTTGATGCGGCTGCGCTTTCGTTTGGACCGCCGGAGGTGCGGCGGGCGGCGCGGGCTGGCGGAATGCGAGCGGCGTGAGGACGTATCCGGCGACGATCGAGGCCGCTGCCGTCGCGGCGAGCGCGAGCGTCCCGAAGCGCTTCCACGCCGATGCGAAGACGCCGATCTCTTCGCGCTCGGCTGCGGTCTGAAATAGCCCCGGATTCTGCTCCGCGATCCGTTCTGCGAGGGCTGCATCTTCGAGCGAAGCCAGCTTTTCGTCGAGCGCGTCGAGGGTCGGATACATCTCAACCGTCATGTGTCACCTACCAGCGGAAAGGGGCGCCCCGGTTCTCGTTCGTTCGCGAACGCTTCGCGCGGTACCTTAGCGTCTTGGATTAGACCTTCATGAGACCGCAAGGGGCGAGCAAGCGTCAGACCCCCAGCAGCTCGCAGGCTCGCTCCGCGAAACGATCGGCGAACCCCGCGACGCGTTGCGCCGTCGCCTGATCGGCGGCGTTGCCTTGCTGCGCGCGCGCTTCGATTCCGACGAAGATCACCGCAAAGCGAAACAGCGCAAACGCGACGTGAAACGGTTCGAGTCGCACGTCGCCGCCGAACGCCCGCCGGTACTCCTCGACGAGCTCTTCTTCCGACGGGATCCCGAGCCGCTCCAAATTCAGATCGCAGACGCCGCCGTATTCTGCGGCGCCGATGTGGTACAGCATGCAGAAGTAGCCGACGTCGGCGAGCGGATCGCCGAGCGTCGAGAGCTCCCAATCGAGGACCGCGTTCACTTTCGGCAAGGCGGGGTCGAAGATGAGGTTCCCGATCCGGTAATCGCCGTGCGCGATCGCCGCCGGATTCTCCGGCGGGATGTGCGCGGGAAGCCACGCGATCAAACGCTCGAGCATCGGGATCTCGCGCAGTCGCGACCCTTCCCACTGCTTCGACCAGCGCCGAAGCTGCCGCGCGAAGTAGTCGGAGTGCTTACCGTAATCCGCGAGACCGCGCGCGTTCCAATCGACGCGATGCAACGCGGCGAGCGTCTGGGCGGCCGAGCGGTACATCGCGCGGCGTTCTTGGGGCGTCACGCCTGCGAGCGCGGAGTCGCTGAAAATCCTTCCGTCGACGCGCTCCATCACATAAAACGGCGTTCCGACGATCGAACGGTCGCCGGAGAACGCCAAGACGCGCGGCACGGGGACGCTGCTCCCTTCGAGGGCGCGCATCACGCGAAATTCGCGATCGACCGCATGCGCGCTCGGGAGCAGCTCGCCATGCGGCTGCATCCGCATCACGAGTCTCCGGTCGCCCGCATCAACGAACCAAGTGGGGTTCGACTGGCCGCCGAGGATCCGCTCGACATGAAGCGGCCCGTCGACCCCCAGCTCGCGCTGCAAGAACGAGCCGAGCCGCGGCGCCCAGTCGATCACAGGCCGCTCACGACGTGGCCCCCGTCGACGTTCACGACGCTCCCGGTCATGTGCGACGACGCGTCGGAGACGAGCATCAGCACCGGCGCGTCGAGATCACAGAGCTCGCCGAGCTTGCGCTGTGGGATCCGCTTGATCATCGCTTCCCCTGCAGGTGTCGCAAAAAAACTCTCGTTCAGCGGCGTGCGGACGTAACCCGGCGCGATCGCGTTGACGCGAATTCCGTACCGCGCCCATTCGAACGCCAAGAGACGCGTCAAATGGGCGACGCCGGCTTTCGAGACGGCGTATGGGACGACCGACCCCGCCGTGCGTTCGGCGAGGACCGAAGCGACGTTGACGATCGACCCTGGTTTGCCGCGCGCGATCAAACGTTTCGCGCAAGCCTGCGCGACGAAGAAGGCGCCGCGCAAGTTCGTCTCGAGGATACGGTCCCAGTCTGCGACGGTAACTTCGAGCGCCGGCTTGGTGAGCGTCA
>JAFAMS010000333.1 GCA_019233165.1 Vulcanimicrobiota bacterium
CGCGGCGAAGGCGGTTGCCAAACGGTTGCCGTCGGTGGCGGCCGCAGCCGGCCACCCGCGGCCAAGGTACGGGCGAAAACCCTTATTTTGCGCGTTTTTTCGACCGTCGGCGACCAGACGTAACCGTGCTTGAACCCATTCGATTCCCGTTGGCGCTACCAGAAATCTCTTATCCCTATGCGACGAACTCGAAGACAGAAAGTGATGCGTCACATTGCGTTCTAAACGCTATTCGGGCGCTTGCCACAATTCGATCGGATTGCCTTCCGGATCCTGGAGGCGTGCGAACTGACCGACATCCGGTTGATCCCACTCCGACCTTGTCTCTACCGCGATGCCTGCATCGCGAAGCTTCGCGATAAGCGCATCGATATTGTCCACGCGTAGGTTGAGCATCCATTGGTGGTCGGCCGCGAAATGATCGGTGTCGGCGGGGAAAGGCGCAAACACCACCGGGCCGCCCTCAGCCTGCCACGTCCACTGATCGGCCGTGGCGGCGGGGTCGGCTACGCAGCCAGCACCCACATTGAGATGAGTGCGGTACCACTCCGTCAGTGCATCGGGGTCGTTCGCTCGGAAGAATATGCCTCCGATGCCTTTGACCGCCATAAAAGAATGCTCCTTAAGTGACCCCGAAGGAACTCTTCCGCTGTTAACCACCGGAACGTAGCTACCTGCTCGTCTAACGGATTAGGCAAGGCTAGACGGGACTAGTAGGGATTAGACGGGACTCGAAGATGCGAAAATCCGTACAAGAGGGACTATCGGGTACTAGACGGGATGAGCCGGGACCTCGATTTGCGGGTTCGATTCCCGTTGGCGCTACCATAAGAAGCTCGTAACGACGCGCATTTTGATCGCCGAAAGCGCGACTGTTGCAATTTGGCTGCCCTCGGTTGCCGCGAGCGCTTCGATGTGCTGGCCAGCAGACCTTACTCCTCGCCGTCATAGTAATCGAGCGCGTCGCCGCGCATGATGCGGTACTCCGGCGCCCTCACGGCCCACTTCTCGCTATCGGGATAGTGGCATGACTCGCCGACCGGGTTGTCGGCGATAATGTAGAGTATCAAATCGTCGGTGCGATTGTTGATGACTTGATGCGGCTCGTTAGGTTTGAAAAGAAATGCGTCGCCGGACTCGATCTCGACCGTGCCGCTTTGGTCCCGCACAACACCGCCTCCCGAGATCACGTGATAGAACTCCCACTGCGCACTGTGGGAATGGTACGGGCACAGTGCGGAGCCTGGAGGCACGCGTGCCATTTCGACATCGAAGGGATGACGCTCGAGCAGATCCATCGATTTCGGTTTCCGGCCGAGTGCTTCAGAGAGTTTCTTTTCGTCTCGAAAGAATCGTTTGTTCGGGGAGCCGTGTGGCTGCCATCCAATCTGAGCGGTGTTGACCTTGAGCATCTTCACTCTCCCTAGACGCAGCTCCGCGAGCAGTTGCTAGAGAAGCGCACTAATCCACCCCGATGGTCCAAAAGCGCTAATCGAGGGGCGCGCTCTCGGCTTCCCAGTACACCTCGATTGCATACCCATCAGGGTCCACACACCGAAACGAGCTCATCGTCTCGTCCTGAAAGAGCGGCTTCGCGATGGGAACTGCAGCTTGCCGCATCTCTTGATGTAACGTCGACACGGCATCCGATGATTCGACTCTAGTTCCGAAGTGAAACCATTGCGGCATGCTGCCAGGTGCGGGATCGTCCATCAGTGCGAGATCAAACCCGGAATCATCTGTCATAAAGGTGATTACTTTACCGCGTCGTGCGATTCGTAACCCTAGCCAGGCCTCGTAGAACTGCTCCGACTCCGAGCGATTCTTCACGTGGAGATGGAGATGCTTGATGTTCATCCGTTTGCACCAGGAGAAAGGACTTCGTCACCGTTCTGAGTTGAGGGACAGGCACCTTGTCATGCACCGGCAGCCGCCGGTGTCACGTCGGGAACTGTCCACGCGTTTTGGAACGCATACATAATGCCGAAGAGTAAGTGGCGGATCATCGGCGCGCCTCGCCAGACACTCACCCTCCGGTGCGGCGTCGCACACGCTCGGGCGCTCGTTCGCAACGCCCCTAATCCCCGGGAACCAATGCGTGGACAACGCTCGGCAGCTATACTTGGGGAAGCTCTCCCTCTGAGCAAGGAGGCCGCTTTCCATTATTTCCCGTACAGGTCGCAGTCATCGGCAACGGGGATGCCGGGTTCGATTCCCGTTGGCGCTACCAACTGCGTCAGATTGCGTCTTCATTACGAGGGATCGCCCGACTCGTCCTCATCGAGGCCGGAGTGACCGGCACGAGCCGGGAATTGAAAACGCGAAATTCCGTCCAAGACACGTAATCCGAATGCGACAGATTTCCGCTCAGGAGTTTGAGCGGCTGCCGCTTCGCGGGCACGAGTTTATGGCCGGCGTGCCGCTGCACGACGCCTGGGTTGTAGATCTACCGAAGGCGCGTTCCGGCATTACGCTTGATGAGTTTCTGCGCACGGCTCCGGTGCCTCCGCTCGCGCCGTCGCCGGTCGTGCGCGGGTTGCTCGCATTGCGCTTGTTTATCGGCCGTATCTTCGGTTGGGACGATACCGAGAAGATTGAAGCGTCGGAGGCCGCGTTCGCTGCGCGTATGACGGACGCCGACCGGGCGAGATCTCGCGTGCCGCCGGGGACTCCCGATGAGCCCTTTCGCGTCGTTTATCGCTTCGAGAACGAGCAGCTCGTCGAAATCATCAACCGCACGGCCCACGCCGCTGCGCTGAGCGCACTGGTGGAAACGCCCGACGCGTATCGCTACTACTTCGCCATCTACGTCCGCAACGTCAGCCACCTAACGCCGCTCTACATGGCTGCGATCGATCCGTTCCGCAAGTTCGTTGTCTACCCATCGCTGATGCGCAGCGTGCTCCGAAGCTGGAACAAAACCTTCGAGCGAAGCTAGGTTGTTGTTGAACGACATGGAGATCCCGGAGATAGCAACCGACCGCCTCATCCTCGAGCCGCTTACAGCTCGCCACGCAACTCGCCTTTACCCGGATATCTCTGACCAAAGAATCTATCAGTACATTGATGAGAGTCCACCTACTAGTCTGGCCGCGTTGCGTAAACGCTATAAATCACTGGAAGCACGCAGATCGCCCGACGGATCCCAATTCTGGCTCAATTGGGTATTGAAAAAGTCGAGCGGCGATGCCTACGTAGGGTACGTACAGGCGACGGTTCAGGGTGACGAAGCCATTATTGCATATGTACTTCTTCCACGCATGTGGGGGCTCGGTTACGCGTACGAAGCGGTAAGAGCCATGTTGCATTTCCTTTCCAGCGAATGCAGAGTCCGGCGATTCATTGCAGACGTTGACAGGCGCAATACAAGGTCCATTAAATTGCTACAACGGGTTGGTTTCGTGAAAACTCAGCAAAAGCGAAAGAGCACAGACGACGCCATCAAATTCATCTACGTGCCAAAGGAGGCCACCTAATCGGCACATTTTTGAATAGGAGCGCAAGATGCTGCCGGTTGCCAAGCGAGTGGCGCCCTGAATGAACTTCGATTTGCGTTTAGCGAACCGTGGCGACGTTGTCGAGCTAAAGATGCTGATCGAAAAGTCGGCGCGGACACTCCTCGCGCCCTTCTACACGGAACGGCAGATCGTCCTAGCTTTAGACTCATCTCTGGGCGTGGACTCGCAATTAATTCTAGATCGTACCTTCTTCGTGGCGGTTCATCTCGGCGTGCTAGTCGGCTGTGGTGGATGGAGCCGCCGCAAGACGCTGTTCGGCAGCGACCACGGCGCGAACCGTGAGTCCGCGTTGCTGGACCCGGCGAGCGACGCCGCCCGGATCCGTGCATTCTTTGTCGAGCCAAGCCAGGCGCGCCGGGGAATCGGCACCGCAATCCTCAAGGCCTGCGAGGAAGCCGCGAGCGCGGAGGACTTTCGGCGGTTCGAGTTGGTCGCGACGCTCGGCGGGGTCCCGTTGTACGAACGCTTCGGTTATGTCGCGGTCGAGCGATTTGACGTCGACTTGCGCGACGGCCATCGCTTCCCCGTCGTTAGGATGCGCAAATCGGCCTTTCGCAATACGTACGAGGATACGCAGCGAGCGGAGGCCTACGCGCGTCTTGAATTTGCGAACACGTACTACCTCGCATACCTCGACTTGCCGGCGATCCTCGGCGATCACGTCAAAGGGACGCGCGCGCTCGATTTCGGATGCGGGACCGGAAGGTCGACTCGCTTTCTCCGGGATCTGGGGTTCGAGGTCGTCGGCGTCGACATCGCCGAGGAGATGATCGGAAAGGCTCGCGAGATCGATCCGGCCGGCGACTACCGCCTCCTTGCTGACGACGACTTCAGCGTGTTTTCTCCGGGCAGCTTCGATCTCGCCCTCTCGATGTTTACCTTCGACAACATCCCCGGGACCGACTTAAAGGAACGCATCTTCACCGATCTGCGGAAACTCCTCGAGCCTGCGGGAACGCTCGTCAGCGTCGTGTCGTCGCCGGAGATCTACGTGCACGAATGGGCCTCGTTCTCGACGAAGGACTATCCGGAAAACCGGATTGCGCGGTCTGGGGACGTCGTGCGCATCGTGACCACGGACTTTCCGGATCGCCGCCCAACGGAAGACATTCTCTTCGATGAGGAGGCATACCGTGAGGTCTACCGGGCCGCCGGCCTCGACGTCGTCGCCACGTACCGTCCTCTCGCACGAGGCGACGAGCCCTTTCCTTGGATAAGCGAGACCAAAATTGCGCCGTGGACGATCTATGTCCTCAGGCCGAGCTAGGCCGGCGAGAGGGCGAGGCGCAATTTCTGCATTCCGAGTGAGATGCGGCTCTTCACCGTGCCGAGCGGCTGTTGGAGACGTTCGGCGATTGCGCGCTGTGTAAGACCTTGATAGAACGCCAACTCGATCGGCTCGCGCTGCTCGCCGGGGAGCGACGCCAGCGCTCGACGTAACGCCTCCAGCTCGACGTGATCGTCGATCTCGAGCTCTTGCGGCTCCGCGACGATCTTCTGCTCGATCGCCTGATGGCGAAACGCGGCCCGGCGCCGAGTCAAAGCGTCGTTCCGCACGCAGACGACGAGAAAGGCTCGAAGGTCGCCGCGCTGCGTGCGAAAAGTGCGCCGCGACCACGCACGCAGGAGTGCATCGTGCACGCAGTCCTCAGCGTCGCTCGGGTTTGCAAGTACGCCCAGCGCGACCGAGTACAGGAGCCGGCCGTACGCAATGTACGCGGCTTCGAACGCCTCGGGCTTACCGTCGGCGAAATCGACTCCAAGGCGGTCGCAGGCGCTCGGCGCGCTGCCGGGCTTTCTTTGCACCAATTGCATCGCAATGGCCTACGGAAGCTCGGCGTCGGCGACGACGCGTCCCGCACCGTCGACCAGCGCAACCGTTTGCGGACTCCCCTGGCCGCGTTCGAAAAGCGTCGACGCTTTGGAACCTGCATGGGGCGCACCGAGATCGCGCTCGCCGCTGTTGTTCTTGATGACGACGCGGCACCTGCAATCGGTCGCATCGACGATTACGTACAGCCAAGTCCCGTCGGCCGCGTAGAGCGCCTTGGCGATTGGAGCGCCGGGTCGGCGCGGCGTCAGCGTTTCGTGCCGGAAATGCGACGTAGCGATCGTAGAAAGCGCCGCATCATCCATGAGTGCAAGCGTCTTGACGTCGGAATCGTGCCGAAGAAGCGTCGCATTGATGCCTACGCTAAGGGCGAGCGCGGCAGCTAACGAGCCCCAGACGGGCCATTGCCGCCGCGCCGCCGGCGCGACGCGCCGCTCGAGTCCGCCCGGAGGCTCGACGAGCGACGTCGTTGCGAGGATGAGGCGCGTTACCAAGGTCTCGGCTTCGCCAACCGCGCGGGTGCAGCGGACGCAGCGGGCAAGGTGCGCGTCGACACGCGTGCGTTCGGGTTGCTCGAGTGCTCCGAGTGCGTACGCGTCGGCTAGCTCGGTGATGTGGTCGTTCATACCTTGGTGTACGCACGGGAACGTGGTTCGGATGACTCTAGGGCGTAGTAATGAAATTGGCGTTGAACGCGTCCCAGAAAGCTTTGCTTTCTTGCTGACGCGGGTGCCATTTCGTGTCGGGTGCGGGCGCAGGTTGGAGCTCCACGGCTCGCGCGCGCTCCGCCATGCTGCGGATCGCAAGCGACTTGTTACCGACCGAAACCAGCTCTCCGATGACGCGCCCCGTGCTCGGGTCGATGAGCTCGAAGCGCTGACCGGCTTCCGCGGCGACAGCAGATTGCACGTTCTGGGGAGCTTCCTGGGCAAATGCCGCCAGCGGCGCAGCCGACAAAACGGCTGCAATTGCGGCGAATCGAATGATCTTGTTCACGTTATCCTTTCACGGCGCACAAGTTGCGCTCGTGAATGGTACGCGCCGACTCGCAAAACGGACGAGTCGGCTCTCCCGTGGCCGCCACGAGAGGCCAAAAGCCGCAGAAAGCTAACGATGGCAACCTAGTGCGACGTGCGGAAATGCGCAACATAAACACCGCGGTACTGTTCGCCTTCCTCGTGCTTACGATGAAGATGGTCTCCGCGCAGGAGCACGTGCAATTTCGCTCGCTCGATCACAATCTGTCGCCGAGCGGCGTGCTGCTCGACGCAATCCTGTTTGTGCCGCCGGGCGATGAAAGACGGCCTGCTGTCGTGTTCTTGCATGGATGCGGGGGGATGTTCACGCAAGGCAACCTAAAGGCACGAGAACGTTCGTGGGCGCAGCAGCTCAAGGCGCTCGGCTACGTCGTACTCGTCGTCGACAGCTTCACGCCGCGTGGAGTCAAGGACACTTGCTCTCCGGGCACCTTCGATATGAACGTCTTCAATGCGCGCCCGTACGACGCGTACGCCGCCCTCGAGTGGTTGCGCGCGCAAAGCTTCGCCGACGCCGAACGTGTCGGCGTGATAGGCTGGT
>JAFAMS010000468.1 GCA_019233165.1 Vulcanimicrobiota bacterium
ATGTAGAAATCGCGATACGTCTCTTTGGTGAGTGCTTCGTCCAGGCTGCCCTTCAAAAGCCCCAGCGAAAGCAAACCTTCCGTGATGACGCGCACCGACGTCTCGTGGTACGCGCGGTACGACTTTCCGGGGCGCACGTCTTCGATCGAAGCCTTCTGCGCCGCGAGCACGATCTCATAGATCGCGCGCTGCTCGGTGCTAAAACGACCGCTTACCGGCCACGTGCGCGTCACGTCCGAAGCGTACAGATCGAATTCGGCCGCCGAATCGACCAGAACCAGGGTCCCCTCGCGCAGCCGCTCGCGATTCGAATTGTAGTGCAAGATCGTTGCATTCTCGCCGCCCGCGACGATCGAAGGATAGGCGGTCGACTGGGCGCCGTTCTTGTGATACTCGAACTCGATCACCGCTTCGAGCTCGTACTCCGACATCCCGGGATGCGTCGCGCGCATCCCGGCGATATGGCCGAGCCGTGTGATGGAGGCGGCCCGGCGCATCAACTCGAGCTCGGCCGGCGTCTTGCGCAGCCGCATCTCGTGCAACACGACGCCGGGTTGGAAGAACTCTTGCGGCGCTCGTCCGCCGCGCCGGACGGCGTGCCGCGCTTTCGCTACCGCTGCGTGTACGCGCCGGTCGAATCCCTCATCCGCACCGAGCGCGTAGGCGACGCGCTCGGTACCGACCAGAATCGTACTCAATTTATCGTCGAGCTCGTCGATTCCGAATGCCGCATCCACGCCGAGCGCTCGCGGCGCCGACTCGACGCCGAGCCGCCGGCCAGTCCAGGTCTCTTGCTCGCGGTCGCGGCGCCGCAAGAAGAGCGTGTCGCGCTGTTCGCGACCCGGCGCCACGATCAAGACGGCTTCGGGCTCGGTGAATCCGGTGAGATAGTAGAAGTCGGAGCTCTGTCTGTATTCGTACTCGGTGTCGTTGTTGCGCAATTGATGGACGGCCGACGGAACGATTGCGATCGCGTCGCCGAGCCCGGCCGCGAACGCGTCGCGGCGCTCTCGATATGGCGTCATAGGGGAAAAGCCTTCGCCGCCTAGCGAAAGCTGCCTACGTGGCCAAGGATTGGGATCGTCGCGGCCTCTTCGTCATCGCGGCCAGTCACGGAACGAGCGACTTCTACGCGGGATTCGTCCCACTCATCGTCTTCTACGTGTCGACGCACAACGGGCTCTCGCCGATCTTTCAAGGCGCCGTCGGCTTCGTTTGGTACGTCACCAGCTCGATCGTGCAACCGGCGTTCGGCGCCTATACCGACCGCCACGGTCGCTGGTGGTTCTTGCCGGCTGCCGTCGGACTGACATCGGTCGCCGTCTCGCTTGCCGGATTGGCGACGAGTCCGCTTGCTCTGGTTGCGCTCGTAATCGTCGGCGGGTTCGGCTCGGCGCTCATGCATCCGGAAGCCGGGCGATACTCCGCGATGCTCAGCGGTTCGCACAAGGCGACCGGGATGTCGATCTTCGCGATCGGCGGACAAATCGGCTATTCGTTCGGTCCCTTCGTCGCCGCGCTTGCGCTCGCACACTTCGGCGACGGTGGAACCGCTTGGCTGATGATCCCGGGGCTCGTCGCCGTCGCTGCGCTTTTCGTCGCGATGCGGCGCGTCGGACCGCGCGCCGAGCGCAAGCATGAAGCGAGCTCGCCGAGGTCGGCGCCGCCGGCCGACCGCACCGGCATCTCGTTGATGGTGACGAGCACGGCGCTCCGCCAGCTCGTCTACTCTTCGTTCGTGATGTTCTTGCCGAACTTACTCGTCGGCCGCGGCTTCACGCTCGTCGAAGCCGGCCAGGTCGTTACGCTCTTCTTGCTCGTCGGCGTCGTCGGAACGTATGCCGGCGGTTCGCTTGCCGACCGTTTCGGCGCGCTCTTCGTCTCGATCGCAACGATGGTGGCGACCGTCCCGTTTTTCCTAGGATTCTTCGTGTTGGGAGGACCGGCTGCGCTCGTCTCGCTCGCGGTCGGCAGCGTGTTGCTCTCCGCGAACACAGGCCCGGGGGTCGCGCTCGTGCAGTCGATGCTGCCGCAGAATCTCGGTATGGCGCTCGGCCTCATGAACGGAGTCGCATTCGGCGCCGGTTCGGCGCTCGTGACCGGAGTCGGCGCGATCGTCGCGCATTCGGGCGCCGCCGTCGCGCTCGGCGGCGTCAGCTGCGTCCCCCTGCTCTCGGCGTTGGCATTTGCGATCGTCGGCCAGCGCTTAGCTCAAAGCGGCGAGGAGCGCCGCGCTCTCCCGGTCTAGCCGCTGCTCGAACACCTTGGGGTGCGAGAGATAGAACAAACACATCGCGCGTAGCAAGAACTCGTGCGGGTCCGCTCTCTCGAGCGAACGGATCCGGTGCATCGTGGTCTCGAGCAGCGCGCGGACGCCTTCGACCGCCGCCGCCGTCCCGCTGTAGCACGCGACGAAGTTGAGCTCGCTGTGCTCGCGATCTTCGGCTTGGTCGATGAAGTAGTCGAGCAAGATGTGCACGGCCGAGATGTTCGGAAAATACGCATCGAAGGTCGCATCGACGTCGGAAGCATCCAGATTCGGGCTCGTCGCCAAATAGACCATCGCAAAAACCGGTAGCGACGAGCCGCAGGCGGCCGCGAACTCCCACCACGAGAGCCCGGGGAAGCGTTCCGCGTTGCGCGCATACCAAGAGGCGCATGCGGCTTCGCGCAGCCGCGGCTGCACCGCGGCCAAACTCGGCAGAGTCGCGATCCCCCGCCGCGACTCCTCGACGAGCCCGCGCAGGTATCCGCCGTCGTCGCGATGCGGACCGTCGCGATAATAGTCGTGAAGCGGACGCGCAGGCTCCACGGCATCGAGCAGCGCTTCGTGCAGCGTCGCGTACGCGTGCTCGGGGACGCCGGGTAGACGGTCGCAGAGGTTGTCGAGATAATCGTAGATCGTTTCGAGCGGCGCGACGATTTCGACGTAGCGGTCGGCGGCCTCGCGTTTCAGGAAGGTCGCGAGGATGCTCCCACCCTGCACGTGATACGCCTTGAGCCGGATGCTCGCGAGCGCTTGCGCGCGCAGCTCCGCATCGGGGATCTCGGCCGCGCGGAGCTCGATCGCGCGCAAGTGGCGGGACGCGCGCGGAACGACCGAGAGCAAGAAGCGCGACATCGCGAAGAGTCCCGACCCTCCGAGGCCGAGCAGACGCGCCAACCGCAGCGGGTTACCGACGACGAGCCGAAAGGTTTGCGCGAGATCAGATCCCACCGACGAACCTTCCCGGGGCGAGCGTGCGGTTGGGATCGAACCGCGTCTTGAGCGCGCGCAT
>JAFAMS010000019.1 GCA_019233165.1 Vulcanimicrobiota bacterium
CAGGCCACCGTGCTCCCGCCGTTCCCGCCGGGACCGATCGGGATCGCGTACTGGACCGTCGCCGGCGGCGCGCCCGCCAACGGCGTGCTCTTCGTCGCCGCGAACAACTCGATCTATCGGATCGTGCTCAACACCGCGACGACGGCAACCTCGGTCTCGCTCTTCGCGGGAACCGGGATCGCCGGCGTCCTCGGACAAGGGAACGTCAACGGTACGGGGATCAGCTCGCAGCTCAACTTCGGCACGAGCAAGTTCGTCCCGATGGTCCTCGATTACGACTTCAACAACGCCGCACCGCCGGCTCCCGCGAAGAACCTGTACTTCTGCGACACCGGCAACGGTCTGTTGAAGAAGATCTCGCTCTCGGGAAGCAACACCGTCTCGACGGTGGTCTCCGCTTCAAGGTGCGCGGGGCTCGCGTACGACGTCAACAACGGGATGTTGTACCTCACCAACAGCGACAACACGATCGCGCAGGTCAACCCGACGACCGGTACGGCTTCGCCGTTCGCGGGTTCGTCCGGCGTCTCGGGGGGGAGCAACGGGCTCGGTCAAGTCGCGTATCCGGTGCAGTTCAACGTCGGGAACGCGATGACGTCGTCGGCAGGCGGCGCGCTCGCGCCGCAGTTCGCCGGCGGCTGCTGCGGCTTCGTCGGCGCAAACTCGAACGCGGCGGCGCAGGCTGCGGCGGGCGTCTCGAGCTTCGTGGCGCGATTCAACAACCCGATCGGGATCACGTACGACACGTTCAAGAAGTACTTCTACTCGGTCGACAACGGGTCGGCGGCGGTCCGCGTCAGCCTATAACCCGAACTCTGAGCCCAAAAGAGAGGGCCGGTTTCGACCGGCCCTCTTCGTTTTTGTGCCGAGGGCAAGAAAGGGCGGACGCCTGCTTGATCGGAACCTAGGAGCCAGACGATATTTACGGGGAGAGTACATGCGACGAACGCTCTTTGCTTTGGGAGTCGCGATAGCGATTCTCGCGGGATGCAACAACAGCAGCAATTCGCTGCCGTACGCGCAGACCGGAACTCCGACGCCGGCAGCAACCGCTACGCCGACGGCGACTCCGACTGCAAGTCCGACACCGACGGCGTCACCGACGCCGACCGCGACTCCAACCGCCAGTCCTACGCCGACGCCGACAGCATCGGCAGTCCCATTCTCGGCCACGTTCGTTAGCGTGCCGTTCCTGCCGAGTCCGTATCCGACGACAGCGGCACAGATCAACTTCCCCGGTGTTGGTGCGGCTCTGGCTGTGACGATTTCCGTGAGCGGTGGCAAGCCACCGTATACGGCGACCGCAGCTTCCGGTATTTGCGGCGGCTTCGGTAATCCGGGCGTCTCGATCGCACAAGTTCCCGGACAAAGCAGTCAGTTCAACATCATCCCGACGCTTGCCGGCGCGGGAACGTGCCCGGTCACGTTCGCCGATAGCACCACGCCCTCACCGCAGACGACCGTTCTCACGGTGTACGTCAACGCGGGCGGCACGGGGGCAATCACCTAATGATGAAATACATGAAGAAAGCTGCTAGCGCTTCGCTCGCGCTCGCGGCAATGGCAGCCCTCCTCGCCGGTTGCTCCGGCGGCGGAACGCAATCCGTGATGCCCAAGTCGGCATCGCCGGGAAGCGGTCCCGCTCCGGTCTCTGCCACGGGGCAGAGCCTGATCGTCAAGAACACGCTGGATCTGCACAAGATGACGATTCCGGCGACCGCGACGACCGTAACGGTCTTCGTGATTCAGTCGCCCGCGTCGGCGCTTGCGCCCCAGTACTTCCCGGTTGCGACCTGCGTCAACATCCCGGTTCCGGGAAGCGGCGTCGGTCCGGCTGCGATTCCGTTCGCAGCTCCCGTGGGCATCGACTATGTCGTAATCGCGTCCTCGACGGGCCCGTGCACGCAAGCGACGTCCTCGACGACCCTTCCCGCCGCAGTGAACACGGCCGTCCAGACCGCGATCGCCAACGGCGGATTCGCGCTCAACGGCTCGATCACCGCGGCGACGCTTCCGACGACGACCGTCGCCGGGACGATCGGAACCGGCACGTGGCTCACGCTGCAAGGCAATGGGATCGCCGGCAATCCGTTCACCGTCAATCCGGGCGGCGGGATCGCCACCGGTGCGCAAGTCCTCGGTTATCCGCTCACGGTTCCGCAGTCGATCACGGGTGCGAGCCTGAGCACGTCCACGCCGAACATCACCACGTTCGAGATGGACGCGGCGGGCGTCTACGGTCTTCCGTTCAACATCACGGTGAACGGGGCCGGCGGCGCAACTCCGGCAAGTGGCGCGAGCTGCAACCCGATCACGGGAGCCGGAGCGTGTAACAACTTCGACGTGCCGGTCACGGTGACGCTCACCAATGCGTCGTCGGGCGCGGCAAGCGGAACCGTTTCACTAGCGCTCGTCACTTCGACGGGTGCGGTTCTCGCGAACACGGCGGCGAATCTCGGCGCCTTCGGATGCGCTCCGACGGTCGCGTGCGCCGCGATCACCATCGGCTCGGCGCTGCCGGCGGGCGCGACGTTCGTCGTGCTCTACAACGGCGCGGGCCAAGACGTGTTCCAGAAAGCGACCGTGACGGCGACCTATAACGGGTCGACGCTCGCGACGCTGACGGTCACGAACCAACCGCAAGTCCAGACGATCGTTACCGCCGGTGCCGGCGGAACGCCGCCGGGCGGCGGCTTCGTCGGTCCGCTCGGACTCGACCTCGGCTTCGGCACCGCGGCGCAGAGCGTCGCCTACATCGCGAACAACGGCCCGAACCTTGCGTTCCCGGGCGGATGTCCCGCGAATGGCGGCGGATGCGTCGTTGCCGACAGCGCACTCACACCGTTTGGGGCGAACACCGCGACGGTGACCGCGTCGAACAGCCCGGCAGTCGCCGGCACGCTGTTCAGCTCGGTCGCTACGAACCACGTGGCAGCGTCGAACATCTGGGCAGCCGATGCGAACTGCATCAACTGCAGCGGAGCAGCCGGCGGTGCGTACGCGTTCTACACGCTGGCCAACGGCTTCGCGGCTGCGGCAGTACCCGCCGTGGTCGGCACAGCTGCAACCGTTCAGCCTCCGTTCCAAGCGACGGTTCTCCCGCCGTTCAAGCCGGGTGTTGTCGGGATGGTCTTCGTTCCGCCCGCGATCGCGGGTGTCTCCGATGCGGCAACCTGCCAACCGGCGGGCTGCGGCAGCGGCGTCATCTTCTTCGCGGCCAACAACTCGATCTATCGCGCAGAGCTTAGTGCTGTCAACACAGTCAGTTACTACAGACTCATCGCAGGAACGGGTACCGCGGGAGCCCTCGGTCAGGGTAACGTCGACAGCACCTCTGGTATCGGTGCGAAGTTCAACTTCGGAACCGCCAACTTCGTCGGAATGACGGCAGACTTCAACACGGCGAACACGACCGTGGCGAACCTGTACGTCGTCGACGTCGGCAATGGCACGGTCCGTAAGGTGAGCCTCACCGGAACCAACGGGACGGCAACCGTGATCAGCGCCGCTGCGGCACGCGGGATCACGTACGACACGCGCAGCAAGCTGCTGTACGTCACCAACAGCGACAACACGGTCGCTGCCGTGACAACGGCAGGTGTTGCGTCGCCGTTCGCAGGTGCGGCCGGCGTCGCGGGGACCTCGAACGGTCTCGGCCAAGTCGCGTATCCGGTCCAGTTCAACGCCGGCAACGCGGTCGCGGCAGCGGCCGGTGGGCCTCCGGCAGCCGGAACCACGTTCAGTGGTCTCGGTCTGGGACCCAACTCGAACGCAGCGGCGCAGCTCGCCGCAGGCGTCGGGAGCTACGTCGGCCGGTTCAACAGCCCGTTCGGCATCGCGTACGATGTCGCAACCAACGCGTACTTCTGGGTCGTCGACAACGCGACTCCGGCGCTCCGCGTGGTCTTCTAAAGAGCAAGCGCTCTTTCGAAACGGAAAGGGGTCGGTCTTCGGACCGGCCCCTCTTCTTTTTTCTTCGGGCTGTTATGCGCACGTTTGGCTGCTAGGGCGCGGGGGGCCGAACGCCGCATCAGCGCCGAGGCTCCTTGCGGAGTCTCGATTATTCGTTCATGCGTGTCATTTCTTCTTGATAGGTAAGCAATGAAAAGAACACTCCTTGCACTCGGGGTTGCAATTGCGGTGCTCGCCGGTTGTAACAACAGCAGCAACTCGCTGCCGTACGCGCAAACCGGGACGCCGACGCCGGCAGCAACTGCAACGCCGACGGCGACTCCGACTGCAAGTCCGACACCGACGGCGTCACCGACGCCGACCGCGACTCCAACGCCAACGCCGACGCCGACCGCGACGGCAACATCGGTTCCGTTCTCGGCGACGTTCGTGACCGTGCCGTTCCTGCCGAGTCCGTATCCGTCGGCAGCGGCACAGATCAACTTCCCTGGCGTCGGTGTGGCACTCACCGTGACGATTCAAGTCAACGGCGGCAAAGCGCCGTACACCGCAACCGCAGCCTCCGGTATTTGCGGCGGCTTCGGTAATCCCGGCGTCTCGATCGCACAAGTCCCAGGGACGAACAATCAATTCAACATCGTACCGACGCTGGCCGGAGCCGGCACGTGTCCGGTAACGTTTGCCGATTCCACCACGCCCTCACCGCAGACGACGGTTCTCACCGTGTACGTCAACGCGGGCGGTACGGGGGCCATCACGTAATGAGGAAACACTTGAAGAATACGACACGCACCTCGCTCGCGACGGCGACGATCGCGGCGCTGCTCGCCGGATGCTCCGGCGGCGGCGGCTCGCAATCGGTTATGCCGAAGCAATCGTCACCAGGCGGCCCCGCGCCGGTGCAAGCCACCGGACAGAGCCTCACCAAGAGCACGCTCGACCTCCACAAGCTCACGATCCCGTCGACGGCGAC
>JAFAMS010000222.1 GCA_019233165.1 Vulcanimicrobiota bacterium
GCCAGCGCGGCCTTGAGGCGCACGCGGGCGATGCCGTCGCTCTCGACGCGTATCGCGCGGCGTTCGACGGGATTCACGCCGCGCACGTGCTCGAGACGATGTGGGGCGAGGAGGTCGTTGCGTTCTTGCGACGCGCGAAGCACGCGCTGCGCCCCGACGGTTTGCTGATTCTGCGCTGCTGGATCTGGGAGAACCCGGTCGTCCGCGAGCAGATGTTCTGGTTCGAGATCTCGCACAAGCGCCCGTATTCGCTGGTAACGCTGCGCGAGGCGCTCACCGATCTTGGGATGCACGTCGTCGGTGCCGGTTACGAGCCCGGCGGACAGCAAGACGTCTATCTCGTCGCGCGTGCGCCGGCGGGTCCCGTGCGCGAGCAGAAGGAGAACCGCTCGCGTCCACTCCTCGTGTGGGAAGGCGAGCTACAGACGCTCAACTCGATGGCGATCATCAACCGCGAGCTCGGGCGTATCCTCGCCATCGAAAGCGCGGTCGAGGTCGTGTTCCGCCCCGACGAGGTCACGCCGGAGCCGTTCGTCGCCGCCGACCCGCGTTTCGCCGAAGTTCGCGCTCGGATCGACCGTACGCCGCGCGCGAGCGACGTATTCGTCCGGCATCCGTGCGGCGATCCGAGCTTCGAACGGCCCCAGACGCGGAAGTACGTTCACATCCAGCCCTGGGAATACGGCTCGCTCCCGCTGCGCTGGGTCGAAGCGATGAAGCGCAGCGTCGACGAGGTGTGGTGCCCGTCGTCGTACGTGCGCGGGCTTTACATCGACGCGGGATTCGATCCGGAGCGCGTCGCCGTCGTCCCCAACGGACTCGATCCGGCGATTTTCGCGCCCGGCGAGCCGGGACCGATCGACCTCACAACGACGAAGAGCTTCAAGTTTCTCTTCCTGGGCGGGACGCTCGAACGCAAAGGGATCGACGTCCTGGTCCAAGCCTATCTCGATGCCTTCACGCAAAGCGATGACGTCGCGCTGATTATCAAGGACTTCGGTCTGGGCGGTTTCTACCGGCTCGTGTCCTATCGCGAGAAGATCTTCGAGATTCAAAACCGATCGGGGATACCAGAGATCGTATACAGCGAAGCGGATCTTACGACCGAGCAACTGGTCTCGCTTTATCGCGCCGTCGACTGCTTTGCGTTCCCGTACCGCGGCGAAGGGTTCGGGATGCCGATGCTCGAGGCGATGGCCTGCGGCCTGCCGGTGATCGCAACCGCGGGCGGAGCCGCGGACGACTTTCTCGACGACACGACGGCGTATCGCGTACCGGCGCAGCGCAAGTCGATCGGAAAGACGATCTACAACATCAAGCTCTACGACGAAGGCTGGCTGCTCGAGCCCGACCGCGCCGCGCTCGCCGCAACGATGCGCCGCATCTATGACGACCGCGCCGAGGCTCGCGAAATCGGCAGACTTGCGAGCCTTCGTGCGCGGACGTTTACGTGGGAAAACGCTGCTAAACGCGCGCTGGAGCGGATTCTCTCGCCGAGCCCTGCCGGTCGATGAGCCGCATGAACTCCCGATTGAACGCAGGGATATCGTCGGGCTTGCGGCTCGTGACGAGGTTGCCGTCGACGACGACCTCTTGGTCCGACCAGTTCGCGCCGGCGTTGCGCATGTCGTCCTGGATCGTGTAGTAGCTCGTCAGGGAGCGACCCTTCGCGATTCCGGTAGACGCCAACAGCCACGGCGCGTGGCAGATGACCGCGATCGGTTTTTGCGCCTCGTTCATCGCAGTTACGAACCGTTGCGCTGCTTCGACGCATCTCATGGTGTCGGCGTTGAGCGCGCCTCCGGGAAGCAGCACCGCATCGCACTGTTCCGGATCGAGCTCGTCGAACGTGGCGTCGACGCCGACCTTGATCGATTTATCGTGATGCTTAAAAGCTTGGATCGGCTCGCGTTTCTCCGAGTAGACGCGTACCTCGGCTCCGGCCTCTCGCAGCGCTTTGACGGGTTCCGTAAGCTCGGCTTCCTCGAAGCCATCTAGGGCTAGGACGGCGATTTTCTTACCTTTGAGTTCGGGCATAGTAGCTGAGTCCTACCCGCTCCGGGCGACGACGCTCGCTCGGCGCTACTGCCGGTTACCGAAGAGCTGCCCGAGCACGTTGCCGACGTTGCTGGTCCCGCCCGCCTGCGTTGCACCCTCATAGGTAGGCTCGTGATACGTCATCGACTGCAGTCCTAGCCGCCCCGGGCCCCAGAAGCGGTTGATCGTGAGCGACGCGCCGCCGACGAGCGCGCCGAGTGCTCCCATCAAGCCACCGCCGCCGCCGGACTGCAGCACGGTGACCGTGTCCATGCGGACGCTCGCGTCTTTCCAAAGCCACGCGCCCGGTTCGACGTCGAGCG
>JAFAMS010000308.1 GCA_019233165.1 Vulcanimicrobiota bacterium
CCCTTGGGGCAATGCGCGTCGCGCTTCGCAGCGTGTTCGACCGGCTGTCGATAAAATTGAGGATGCCGCACTACCCGGTCGCCGCGGACGACGTCCTCGATCCCGCCGCAACCGACGCAATCGCCGCGCTCGACGAGAGCATCGGACCCGGCGACCGGCTCGGCACGCTGCTCGCCGCCGCAGCTCGCGCGATCGTCGCTTCCGAGAGCTCGTCGCCCGCCGCCGCTGCAGCCCGCGCGTACGTCGACGCGCTTTGCGCGGTTCTCGCAGAATGCGACGACGCCGCGCTCGTCGGCCGGCTCGTCGTACCGCAACCACAGCTCGATCGCGCGCTCGAGGCACTCTTGAAATTCGAAGCGGAAACGGTTCCGTGTTAGTTCCGGCGCTCTTGCTCGTGTGCGGTCTCGTCCTGATCGCGGTCGCCATCCTGCTCCCCATGGACTCCGCGCCGCCGGGCTACGCTCAAGCGAGCGCCACCCCAATCGGTCCCGGCGACCGCATTCGCGCGCTCGAGCACCTCGGCACGGTCCCCGAAAGAATCGACGCGCTGACCGATGCGCTGCGCGATCCCGACCTCGAGGTCGCCGCCGTCGCCGCCGTGCTCTTGGAGGGCGCGGGCCGCAGCGATCTGGTGCGCGCTTCCCCTCGCGTTGACGATCTCCTCAAGCTGGTCCCCGCTTGGAGGCGATAAACCCCAGCGAAGGGAACCCGCGCGGGGTGGAGAGCGTCCAGCAACCGACGCCTGTCCAATCCTCGGAGGCCACGGACAACAAGCCTAAGAGGACGGGCTCAGGCGGCATTCCCGACTTCGAAAAAGACGCTGCAACGATCGCGGAGTACGAAGCGGCTAAGACGCGCTACGAGCGATCGGAGATATCCCATGCCGAGAGCGCGGTGCGCGCGTCGTACACGCGCAAACGCGCCGGCGTCCTCGCCGAGATAGCCGCCGCCGCGAACGCGGTTGAGGAGCGGCGCAAGATCGCGGAGCGCTCGTTCAAGGCGTACGGCGAGGCATATCCCAACCACGTCGATGGGAACAAGATCGAGCGTCCCTCGTTCTTCGAATGGCTCTTCAGCTTCGGCCGCTCGTCCCGCATGTACAACGCCGCGGCGCGTGCCGCCCAAGACGTCGTGCAGGCGCAGGCCACGTATCGGCGGCGCCAACGATGGGAAGAAGAGCTTGAAAACTGGCTCCGCCGTTCGATCCATCGCGTGACCGTCGAGTACAAACAGCGCACCGAAGCGCCCGATTGGCTCGAGAAATTCCACGCGCGCCCCGAGGTCGCCGAGCTCTTCGCCAAGGTTCAAGCGATCAAGGGAGAGCGCGAAGAGTACGCCGGCCGCGTCCAGGGCGGCGACGTCCCGCCGCTCGAGCAACGCGCGCGTTATACCGCCGAGAACAAAATTCAGCCGCTGCGCCCGCCTTTCGACCAGATGATGATCTCCGACATCGCGCAGTTCGGCGACCTGTTCTGCTGGATGTTTGCGGACTTGCAGGGCAACAAGTTCTGGCTTCCCTACGATCGCCGGCTCGAGCCGTTGATCGACTCGGTCTTCGACACGTACCGTCTTGTCGACGACCTCAAGGCGAAGTTCAATCGCAGTGAAGACGGCCGCCGCTTTACGCCGCTCGATCACTATCTGCGCCGGCTGCGCGACGAGACGGACGCGCGAATCGAATGGCGCCAGCGCACGACGACGCTGCGAGCGCAAAAAGACGTCGCGAAAGATTCGCCGATCGACGATCCCGACGATCGCAAGATCCTGGACCTGCTCGCGTCGCTCGCCACGACGAGCCCGGCCCCTGCGGCGCAAGACGCCGGCTGAGCTTCTAAAGCTTCTTGTGAAAGTACTCGGCTAGAATCTGCCGGGCGATCGGCCCGGCGACGCTCGCACCGTACCCGCCGCTGCGCTCCGCGAAAATCGCCATCGTGAGCTTCGGATGTGCGACGGGCGCGAACGCGACGAACCACGCCGTGTTCGGTCCGCGGCCGCCGTCGGTCTCTGCGGTCCCCGTCTTTCCGCCGAAGGGAAGCCCGTCGATCGCAAGCCCATAGCCGGTCCCACCAGGCGACATGACGCGCGCCATCCCCGCCTTGACCTCGCGCAGCGCCTCCTGCGTTACGTTCACCCGGCGGATGACCTCGCTCTCGAAGGTCTTGACCGTCTTTCCGGTCGGCGTCCGGATCGCTTCGACGAGATGCGGCCGGTACAGCGTTCCGCCGTTGACGACGGCCGCGGCGACGTTTGCCATTTGCAACGGGGTCGCTTGCATCGCGCCCTGCCCGATCGCCAGCTGACAGACGTCGCTCGGCTCGAGCGGGACGCCGTACACCTTACGCGTCCATTCGTCGGTCGGCCAATTCCCTGGGTACTCGCCCGGCAGATCGATCCCGCTTCGGACGCCGAGGCCGTATTGCAGCGCGTAGTACCGAAGCCGCTCGTGCCCGAGACGGTCGCCGAGCTGGTAGAAGTACCCGTCGCTCGACGCCGCGAGCGCCTGCACGAACTCGGCGTTCCCCAAGCCGCCGGCCGCGATGTCGGTGAAGGTCACACCGTGGCAATACCACGAGCCCGAGTCGTACAGGACTTGGTGCGGCTTGATCACTCCGGCCGAGATCGCGCCGGAGCCCGTGACCATCTTGAACGTCGAGCCGGTCGGCGTCGCCGCGCCGATCGCGCGATTGTAGAGCGGCCGCAGCGGATCGAGCACGTATTTTGCGTACTTCCGCGGCGAGATCGGCGTCGCGAAATCGTTAGGGTCGAAATTCGGATACGACGCCATCGCGAGGACGCCGCCGGTCCATGGATCGAGGATCGCCAGCGCCA
>JAFAMS010000410.1 GCA_019233165.1 Vulcanimicrobiota bacterium
TCGTCCCGCAGACGTTCCTCAATCTCGCGAAGTGGACGAACGGGCCGAACGGGATCTCGGCGCTCGACCAGCCGATCCTCTTCAATTACAAGTTCGGGCTCGATCCGCTGCCGTATTTCTATCTCGGCCTCGGCTTGATCGCGCTCGCGATTTTGATCGTCCATAATCTGCAAGACAGCCGCTTGGGCCGTTCGTGGATGGCGATCCGCGAGGACGAGCTCGCTGCGGCGCACATGGGAATCAACACGACCGCGGCCAAGCTCTCAGCGTTCGCGCTCGGCGCGTCGTTCAGCGGGCTCGCCGGCGTCGCGTACGCATCGAAGCTGAACCTCGTCTCGCCGGACAACTTTCAGTTCAACGTAAGCGTTTTCGTGCTTTCGATGCTCGTCTTGGGCGGGATGGGGAACATCTACGGTGTCATCGTCGGGAGCCTGCTCCTCTCGTCGCTCGAACGCTTCATCTTGCCGCAAGCGACGACGTTCGCGCACAACCTCGGTTTCACGAACCTCGACTTCTCGAACTTCCGCTTCATGATGTACGGCGTGATCCTGGTTGCCGTAATGCTCTTCCGTCCGGAAGGGCTCTTTCCGAGCCGCCAGCGCGCCGCCGAATTGCACGCCGCCGAGCTCGACGAGAGCATCGGGCTGCAAGAGCAAACGCTCTACGAGGAGAGCGCGTGAGCTCGCTGCTTGCGATGGAGCACGTCACCCAGCGCTTCGGCGGGCTCGTCGCGGTGAAGGAGCTTTCGTTCGAGGTGCAGCCGGGCGCAATAGACGCGATGATCGGTCCGAACGGCGCCGGAAAATCCACGGTCTTCAATCTCATCACCGGCATCTACCGGCCGACGCAAGGAACGATCGCGTTCGACGGACGTTCGCTGACGGGGATGCGGACGAATCAAATCACGACGCTCGGAATCGCGCGGACGTTCCAGAACATCCGGCTCTTCGCGTTCATGTCGGCGCTCGACAACGTCATGACCGGACGCCACGCCCGCAGGCACGCGACCCTCGCCGACTCGCTGTTGCGCACGCCGCGCGCGCGGGGCGAAGAACGCGAGGTCCGCGCGAAGGCGGAGGAGCTGTTGCGCTTCTGCGATCTGGCCGGCGCGGCCGAAACCTATGCCGCGAACCTTCCGTACGGCGCCCAGCGCCGGCTCGAGATCGCCCGCGCGCTCGCCAGCGAACCGAAGCTGCTCCTCTTGGACGAACCGGCCGCAGGGATGAACCCGCGCGAGAAGGACGACCTCACCGCACTGATCCGGCGGATCCGTGAGAGCGGCGTGACGATCTTCCTGATCGAGCACGACATGAGTCTCGTGATGCGGATCAGCGAGCGAATCACCGTCCTCGACCACGGTGAAAAGATTGCGGAAGGGCCGCCGGATGCGATTCGCGCCAACGAGCGCGTGATCGAAGCGTATCTCGGAAAGCCGGCCTGATGCCGCTGTTAGAGCTTCGCGACGTCGACGCCACGTACGGGCGGATTCGCGCGTTGCGGGGTATCTCGCTCTACGTCGAACAAGGTGAGATCGTCACCCTCATCGGCGCGAACGGTGCAGGCAAGACGACGACGCTGCGCGCGATCAGCGGTCTTCTGCGCCCGGTAGCCGGGACGATCGCGTTTGACGGGCTCGACTGCACGACCGCAAGCCCCGACCGGATCGTCCGCCGGGGCCTCAGCCATTCTCCCGAAGGACGCCGCGTTTTCGCACGGATGACCGTCCGCGAGAACCTCGAGCTCGGCGCGTTCACGCGAACGGCCGCCGACGAGATCGCCGCCGACCTGGAGCGCGTTTTTGGAATCTTCCCGCGTTTGCGCGAGCGCGTCGATCAAAAAGCCGGAACGCTCTCCGGCGGCGAGCAGCAGATGCTCGCCATCGCCCGCGCGCTCATGTCGCGACCGCGGTTGCTGCTCCTCGACGAGCCGTCGCTCGGGCTCTCGCCGATCTTGGTGCAAACGATCTTCACGGTGATCCGCGAGATCAACGCCGCGGGAACGACGATCTTACTGATCGAGCAGAACGCGCAACAAGCGCTGCAGATCGCAACCCGCGGCTACGTCCTGGAAGTCGGAAAGATCGCCTACACCGACAGCGCCAAGGCGCTCCTCGCAAGCGAGGCGGTTCGCGCCGCATACCTCGGCGGAGCGGCTTAGACGACGACGCCTTGCCAGACGTTGGCGGGGTCGAACGCGAGATACAGGTTGTCCTTTGCGGACGCGAGGACGAGGTGGCCGACCCAGGCGTTGTTTTTGTCGAATGTGTTGTAGCCGCTGACGCCGTTGCGGACGTGCAGGCCGGCGAACGTCGAATCCATCTCGAAGCGCAGGAACAGCTGCTCGCCGATGCTCGTCAGAAATCCGGCCGGCTGCAGCATCCGGTCGTACTCGACGAGCGCGCTCCCCTCGTCACTCGGGCGCAGGCTCGAATTGAAGCTCGGGTTCAGCGCCGGGTTCGCGAGCGGGTTGAGGAGCGGGTTCAGGATCGGGTTGAGGAGCGGGTTCGTCGCCGGCGAGAGGAGCGGATTCGAGACGGGGTTGATCGCCGGGTTCGTCACGGGGTTGATGCTCGCGTTCAACAGCGGATTCAGCGCCGGATTGAGCAGCGGATTCAGCATCGGGTTGAGAAACGGGTTGAGGAGCGGGTTCGTCCTAGGATCGCGAGCGGCCACGTCGGAGACACTATACCATGCAGGTTACGCAGGCGATACGAAATCGGCGCAGCGTCGGGCGTTCGACCGGCGAGCTCTCGAAAGACGAGATCGCGGAGCTGATCGAAGCCGCGGTCCGCGCGCCGAATCATCATTTGACGGAGCCGTGGACGTTCACCGTCCTCTCCGGCGCCGCGCGCGAACGGTTCGGCAACTTCTGGGGGAGGTACCGCGCGGACGAGCTCGGCCTCGAAGGCGAGAAGCGCGAGGGGTTCGTCACAGCCGAAGCCGCGAAGCCGCTCCGCGCGCCGACGCTGGTGATCGTCAGCACGCGCACCGATCCCGATCCGGTGATCGCGTCGGAAGACTTCGCCGCGACGGCGGCGGCGGTGCAGAACCTTTTGCTTGCGGCGGAAGAGCGCGGACTCGCGGCGATGTGGCGAACCGGCGACGCGGCGTACCATCCGGCGGTAAAAGAATTCCTTTCGCTCGAGGGGAGCGATCGGATCGTCGCATTCGTCTATCTCGGCCGGACTCCGGCGGTCAACGCGAAAGAAACGCCGCGCGCGACACCGCGCATTCATTGGCTGGAATGAACCGCTAGCGCAACACCGCCTCCCCGCACGCGATGGCGTGATCTTCGCGCCGGAAGCCGTCGTCGAACTCGAGCGCGATCGGTGCGTCGCAGGCAGGCTCTTCTGCGAGGGTCCCGGCATCCGGGGTCCACGCTGCGCCGGAGACGGTCCCCGAGCTCGAGATGAAGAGCGCGAACGGCGGGACCGATGCCAGCCCCGGCGCCGTCAGCGCGACCGGCGCGTCGACCGCGCGAACGGGAGCTTCGGGCTGCGCGCCTTCGAGCGGCCGGTAAGGATAGATGCGCGCGCGAAAGCCGCCTGCATCGGATGGGACGACGACGAGGCTCGCACCGCTCCCGCTCGTTCGCGCGACCGCGCGCGCTTCGTCGACGAGCGAACCGAACGCAGAGACGGCCGCGCGAAGCGCATACGCCTTGCGGCCGAGAAAGAAGTTCGCCGAGAGTGCGAGCAGCACGACGAGCGCTGCTACGGCGATCAGCGTCTCGACGAGTGAGGTGCCGGCCTCAGCGCGTCCAGCCGTCACTTTGTGCGTTCGCATTCGACCACAGCGTCGACGCCGGCGCGTTCGCGGGATCGGCGTTCACGTACGTCTGCCCGCCACAGGCGCCGCTCCCGCCGTCGACGCAGCGTTGCACGACGTGGATGCGCGTGTCGCTCGCGGTGGAGGAAGGGGCGAGGTTGTTTGCATCGCACGTCGCGGGATGCGACGGATCGCAGCCGCCGCTGTCCCCTTCGGCGCTCGCCTCGCGAGCCGCGCCCGCGTCCGTCAACCCGTCGAGGGCGACGTACGGCGGTACCGCAAACGTGCGCAGCGTGAGATACTCGGTGCGAACCGCGAGCGGCGCGCCGCCGGCCGAAGCGATCGTCAGCACGATCGTCGCGGCGAGTCGCCCTTCGCCGACCGCCGGATGCGTTTGGAGCGAGGTGGCCGAGACGTTTCCCCCCGCTGCGAATTGCGCGGTCGCGCCGGTGAGCGCGAAGCGGGCGCCAACTGCGATCGGACAGCGCGGCACGGTCTCGGCGCACGGTGGCGTCGGGGGAAGATCCGGCGGCGCGACGAGCGGTGTGAATCCGGCCCGCACTTGCGCTGCGAGACCCGCCAGCAGCGACGCG
>JAFAMS010000425.1 GCA_019233165.1 Vulcanimicrobiota bacterium
TTCGAGGTCGAATACGACGTCGCCGAGCGCAAGCGCGTGAACTCTACGATCATCCGCCAGATCGTGAGCGACGTCCCGACGGTCGTGTTGCGCATCCGCGAAGACCTCTACGGGTTCAACGACGACTTGCAAGGCTTCAACCCCAACGTTGCGACGCCGTTCGACGACTTTATGAACGTCGATATCTGATGCGTCGCGCGCTCGCGCTCGCCGCAACCGCGCTCGTTCTAAGCGGATGCGTGCGCGGTGGGGAGGTCGGAGGAACCGGTGCGGGAGGCGCCGCGCGGTCGCATAAGGCGCACGAGCTGGTGTATGCGGACGGTCAAAACTTCACCACCTTGAACCCGCATTTCTACACCGCAAGTTCGCTGCAGAATCTCTCCGCGCTCACGATGGCCTATTTGGCGCGCTACGGCCCCCACAACGAACCGATCCCGGAGCTCGCGACCGAGATTCCAAGCCAAGCCAACGGCGGAATCTCACGCGACGGCAAAACGCTGGTTTGGCACTTGCGGCGCGGGGTTCGCTGGTCGGACGGCGCACCGTTCGACGCCGACGACGTCGTCTTCTCGACGCGCGCGGTCCTGAATCCGAAGAACAACGAGGTCGGTCGCGACGGCTGGAATTTGATTACGAAGATCGACGAGCCGGACAAGTATACCGTCGTCTTCCATCTCAAGCAGCCCTTTGCGTCGTTTCTCCCGGTCTTTTTCGGAACCGCGGGTGCCAATCCGTGCCTCTTGCCCAAGCACATCCTGGGAAATCTTCCGGACTTCAACACCGCGCCGTACAACTCGAAACCGGTCGGCATCGGACCATTCCGATACGTGCGGTGGCGCCGCGGCGACGCCGTCGAGCTCGAGGCGAACCCCTATTATTGGCGCGGCATACCGAAGCTGAAGCGGATCGTTTACAAACAGATCCCCGATCGAAACACGTTACTGACCCAGTTGACGACCGGCGAGCTCGACCTGTGGCCGTACGTGGGCCAAGGTTACTACGACCGGGTCAAAGCGATCCCGGGGCATACCGCGATCAAACCGGTCGGCTACTACTACGCTCACATCGACTTCAACACGTCGCATCCGCTCCTGCGCGACCCGCAGGTCCGGCGCGCACTACGTTTCGCGCTCGATCGCGCGACGCTGCTCGAGAAGGCGTATCACGGGAGCGGCGTGCTCCAAGAGTCGCCGATCTCGCCCGCGAATCCGGTCTACCGCGCGGTGCCTGCGGTGCCGTTCGATCCGGCACAAGCGAACGCGCTCCTCGACGGCGCCGGTTGGGCGCAGCGCGGCGCCGACGGGATCCGCGTCAAGGCCGGGCGCCGCCTCAGTCTCGATTACGCGCTCTACACCGGCGCTCCCGACACCGACACCATGGTCGAGCTCGTCCGCGGGATGTGGAAAGCGGTCGGCGTCGAGATTCAGCTTCGGCGCTACGACATCGGGTTGATGTTCGCGCTGGCGCAAAACGGCGGGATCGTCTACGGCGGTAAGTTCGACGTCACGAATTTCTCGTGGGGCGGGGACCCGATCGGCGACATCAACGAGCAGTACGCCTGCGCGGCGGTCCCTCCGAACGGACAGAACATGAGCCGATGGTGCGACCGGCGCTTCGATGCGGATATGGAACGCTTCAAGCTGCTCTACGATCCCGCCGCGAGGCAGCCGTTCCTCGACGATGCGATCGGCAGGATCGTCGACGAAGCGCCGACGGTCGTCCTCTACATCTTGGACGACATCTTCGCGTACTCCGACCGGTTGACGGGCTTCAAACCGAACGCGGTGACGCCGTTCGACAACTTCATGAACGTCGACATCTGAGCAACTCGCCCAACGTGGCGGCGTTCTTCGTCGCATAGGCGCGCTGGTCGTTGTTGAAATAGATCCACGCCTCGCCTGCTCTCTCCGTCAGCGACGCGATCCGGCTCGCCCACGACTCGAGGCGAGCGTTCGAGTACGATCCGGCGTACGTGCGCAGGGGGCCGTGCAGCCGAACGTACGCGAAAGGTGCGGTGACGACGTCGGGAGCCTGCGAGCCGCGCAGGTCGTGAACGCAAAGTGCCGCGCCGTGCCGCCGAAGCGTCGCGTACGTCTGCTCGGCGTACCAGGACGGTTCTCGGAACTCGACCGCATAGCGGTATGAAGGCGGAAGCTTCGCAAGAAACGCGTCGAGGAGCGCGTCGTCGCGGGCCAGATACGGCGGAAGCTGTACCAGGATCGTCGCGATCTTCGGCGCGAGCGGCGCGATCGCCGCAAAAAAGTTGTCGATGAAGCGCTGCGGCTCGCCGAGGTTGCGGCGGTGCGTGATCAGACGGCTCAGCTTCACTGCGAACCGAAAGCCGTCGGGGACCGCCGAGAGCCATCGGTCGATCGCATCACGCTTCGGGAGACGATAGGTCGTTGCATTGAGCTCGACGGTCGCAAAGCGCGCGGCGTAGTACGTCAGCCAGTCGCGCTGACGGAGCTTCTCCGGGTAGAACGTTCGCCGCCAGTCGGCATACGTCCAACCGCTCGTTCCGATGCAGATCTTCTTGTCGACCGTCGAGTAATCGAGCATGCCCCCGTTCCCGTTTAGGCGGCTTCGCGCAATGGTAGATGGTCTGCGCTTACCGCTTGGAGGGATGAATGACTCAGAATGAATGGTCGACCGGGATGTATTACGATCCCGAAGAGGCCGAAAGCACCGTCAACCAGTTGAACGAATGGGGTTACGGTCCGAACGACGTCAGCGTGATCGCGAAGGACCGCGAGAAAGCCGAACGATTCGCGAACAAGACCGGGACGAAGGTCGCGGAAGGGACCGCGACGGGCGCCGGCATCGGCGGCGCACTCGGTGCGATCATCGCCGGACTGACCGCGACGGGGAGTGTCGCCGCGGTCGTCGGAACCGGCGGAGCGGCGGCGCCGCTCGTCGCGGGACCGCTTGCAGCCGCGCTGGCCGGACTCGGCGTCGGCGGCGTCGCCGGCGGAATCGTCGGAGCGCTCGTGGGCCTGGGGATCCCGGAGCACAAAGCTCGCGAATACGAGCAGGGCTTGGACCGCGGCGGTCTATTGCTCGGCGTGCGGCCGCGAGGCGAGGACCGCGACCGCATCGACACCCTCTTCAACAGCGACCGCTCGGACGTCCCTACGACGAGTGAGGCGTACGACGGCACCTCGTCCGTTCGCGATCAAGAGCGCACACGCTAACAGCCCGCTCGAGACGAGCGAGAACGAACGTAACAACGCCCAAGCCGGGTTCGCAACGTCGAGCCCGGCTTCGTGTTGTTCGAGCTGCCAGACGCGGGCGATCTCCGCGCCGCCGGGCGCTTGCCAGTGCGCCGGCATCGCGTCCGGCCAGATCGGGACCGGATGCACGCGTGCGACGACGGCACAGAGCGCGACGGCGACCGGGATCGCGAGACCGGCGAACGCCTCACGCCGGAGTCCTGCGGTCAGCGCGAAGCCGAGCGCGCACGCCGTCGCCAGGATGACGCTTTGCAGCTCGGCGTTCGGCCTTTGACCCAGACCGAGCCAGTCGACGCCGCACGCGACCGCAGCGCACGCCGCAAATCCGAGGGCGCGTCCCCGCGCGTGCAAGGCGCAATACGAAGCCGGGAGGAGCGCGAGCAAAAAATCGTGCTCGTGGAAGAACGGCAAGACGAACGGAAGGGCGCAAATCGCAATCCCGACGCGAGCGACCGGATCGCGTAGCGCGCGCATCGCTGCGATCGCGACGACAACGGCCGCGCACGCGACGGTGATGCGCAGCACGTTCGCGAGCTGCGGGCTCGCCCCGAATCCAAATGCGATCGCGCCGGGCGTGATTTGAATGACGGCGAAGCGCTCGGCTGCGCCGTGCGCCGCGAGCAATCCGGCGTAACGGACGATACCGTGAGTCCCTGCGGTGCCCAGGGTGAGCGCGGCGAAAAGAACCGCGCCGAGGCCGAGCGCCAACCACGCTCGCCGGTCCGTTAAACGCGCGGCGAGCACAAGCGCGAGGTTCGGTTGAAGGGCCGCGACGAGCGTTGCGAGTGCGGCGGCGAGCCATGCGCGGCTTTGCAAGAGCAGGAGCGCCGCCACAATCCCCGCGCCGGAAAGGAGCGCGACCTGACCGAGAGCGACGTCGCTTGTCAGCGGACCGAACGATCCGGCAAAAATCGTCGCGCCGAGCAAGATTCCGATCTTCCGCGGCGCATCGGCGAGCGCCAAGGCGCCGAATACGACCACGAGCATCGCGACCGCGAGCGCACCACCCCAGATCCTTCCCGCCGCGTCGAACGGAAGCGTTCCGAGCGCCCGCCACAGCGGCAAACCTGCCGACGGCCCGACGAAGGGGAGCACTTCGTCGCGCGACGGATCGACGCCGGGGACGGTTCGTTCGGCGCTCCAAATCGCGCGACCGTAGGGATCGCCGCCCGCATTCGCAACGGCTCCCGCCGAATAGTAGGCCTCGAAGTCGCGCATCGCCGGTCCTGGCGTCCCCGTCGGGCGAAGCACGAAAAAGGCAAGCGCCAACAACGCGATCGCGAAGGCGGCGACGCCCTTATCGCTCGGCGTCAATATAGAGAAGAAGCCGTTCGACCCTGCCGGCGTTCCCCATGACGTACGCGACGCCGCCGGGATAACGCGCTTCGTAGGCGGTCGCGTAGACCTGTCCGCCGGGGCCGCCGACTGCGGGAACGTAATCGTCGGAGAGCTTGCTGAAGTAGGTTCCCAGCTCGATCTCGCCCGGAACCAAACGAAACGTGCCGAGATTCCGCGGCGCCAGCGCGGGTTGCGTCTTCCCCTTCGCGTAGTAATGCTCGGCGCCGATCAAGGTTTCGCCACGATAGAAGAGCGAGAGCAGCGCGGGGTGCCCGTCGTGCCGCATCGCGTACGTATTCCAACCTTGCGTCGGAAACGGAAAGCCGGTTCCGAACGCGCGCTCGGCGTCCTCGCGCGTGGTCCGTCCGATCTCGAGCGCGAGCGTTTCGTTGAAGAGGAGCACGGGCCGGTCGAGCGGGGCCGGGGGGACGTTCGGGCGGTTCATCTGGCGCTCGATGAATTGCGCCATCACTTCGACCGCACGGATCATCGCAAAATCCGGAGGCGGCTTCTCGCTCACGACGGAAGGACGAACCGATGAGGGAGGAGGCTCACGGGCGGGCACTTCCATGCCGGATTGCGGCTACCTACGGCTTGCATCCGACCGTCGAGGAAGGGGAAGCGCTTCCCGAGGGCTACGTCAACGAATCGTGGCGCGTCCCGTGCGAGGAAGGGGCGTTCCTCGTTCGCATCTACGGGCGTTTGCACGTGACCCGTGGCGCGCTGCTTTTCGAGCATGCGATCGTCGCGCACGCTGCCGAACGGCTCGCCGAAGTCCGCGCGCCGCTCTCGGGACCGAACGGTTCGACGCTCTGGGAGATCGACGATGCCTTCGTCGCGGTCTTTCCGTTCATCGAGGGGAGGACCGGTGGTCGAGATCCAGCGGCTCGAGCCGGCGCCGCGCGATTGCTCGCGCGCTTTCACCGCGCGATGCACGACGTTCACATCGCCGGCGGGATGCGAACGACGCGAAGCCTCGGCGCGCTCGGCAAGCTGCGCGAGCGCTTCGTCGGCCTCGCGCACGATCCGGTGCTGGCACACAAGCTCGATTGGGACGTTGCAATGGCTGCGGCGACGGCCGCCGCGGCGAGACTCGCCCCGATCGCTCGCGAGCTGCCGCACACGATCGTCCATGGTGACGTCCATCCCGCGAACTTCGTGCGCAGCCGAAGCGGGGACGCAACCGTCGGTTTGATCGACTTCGATTTCGCGCACGAGAGCGAACGCGCGTACGACGTCGCGATCGGGATCGACGAGTTCGCGCGCGCGCGAAACGCGGCGCCGCTCGAGCTCGACGCCGCGGCGGCATTCGCCGACGCTTATGCTTCCGAGCTGAAGCTCGCCGCGGCCGAACGTAAGGCGCTGCCCGACCTCATGATTCGCCACAGCGCGACCCTGATCTCGTACATCGTCAGCCGTCATGGCGAGCTCGCACCCGGCGACGTCGGCGGCGCGCCGATCTATCTCGAGCGAATCCGCGAGATCGAACGCGTCCGCGAGGAGCTGCTCGCGCGTGTCGCCTGAGCGCGCTCCGACACGGATCGTCATTCTCGGCGGCGGCTTTGCGGGACTCGCGCTTGCCCAACGCCTCGAAAAGATCGTGCGTAAGGACGAGGTCGATGTTACGCTGGTAAGCCGCGACAACTACGCGCTGTTCACCCCGATGCTACCGGAAGTCAGCGCGGGAGATCTCGAGCCGCGCCACATCGTATCGCCGCTACGCGCTCTCTTGCGGCACACGAAGCTCATGCTGGCCGAGGTCACGGCGATCGATTTCGAGGAGAAAACGCTCGACGTGCGATTCGTGCTCGACCGCAGCGCGCAGCAGCTTCGTTACGATCATCTGGTACTGGCGACAGGCAGCGTGACCGCGACCTTCGGGATCCCGGGCGTCGGCGAGCACACATTCCCGTTCAAGCGGCTCGAGGACGCGGACGCGTTACGCAACCACATCGTCTCGACGCTCGAGCTCGCCGACGTCGAAAGCGATCCGAGCAAGCGCCGGACGCTGCTCACGTATGCGATCGTGGGCGGCGGTTACACGGGCGTCGAGGTCGCCGGCGAGTTGGTCGATTTTTTTCACAGCGTGCTGGGCTACTATCGCACCATCGAGCGGAACGAGATTCAGATCGCACTGATCGAGGGGGGCCCAAGGCTGCTCCCCGATCTGCTGCCGAAGATGGGTGTCTACTGTACGGAGTTTCTCAGCCGGCGTCGCGTGCGCGTGATGCTCGGCGCGCCGGTTGCGAGCGTAGATAGCGGCGGCGTAGCGTTCAAAGACGGCCGGCGGGTCGATGCCGCGACGGTCGTGTGGAGCGCCGGTGTTCGGCCGTCGCCGTTCATTGCCGGGCTACCCCTGCCGCATGCGCGCAACGGCGGGATCATGGCGCAGGCCGACATGTCGGTAGAAGGCCATCCTGGCGTTTGGGCGCTCGGCGATTGCGCGTGGATTCCGGCGCCCGAAGGCGGATATTATCCGAGCACCGCGCAGCACGCGTTGCGCGAGGGGCCCGCGCTAGCGGAAAACATCCTGCGCGTCTTACGCGGCCAGCCGACGCGGCCGTTCAAGTGGAAAGCGCTCGGCACGATGGCTTCGCTCGGTGGCAGGCGCGGCGTCGTCGGTTTTCCCAACGGGTTCGTCCTCACAGGCTTTCTCGCGTGGTGGCTGTGGCGAACCTATTACCTCGTGCGCATTCCGGGGTGGTATCGCAAAGTCCGGGTCGGATTCGACTGGTTCATCGGACTGATCTTTCCACGCGACATCGCGGAGCTGCGCGTCGACACCGAGCGCGCGCGAAGCGACGCGCGGCGCGATGCCGGCCGCGCCTAGATCCAGGGGTCGTCGGCTCCGCCGTAGACGTTGCCGTAAAGCGAGGCGGGTTCGGGGAGCGGTTCGCGCTCGATCCGGTCGGTGAGCTCGTTCACCTCTCGCGCGACCTCGCGCCGCAGGGCCTCGACCTCGTCGCCGCTGAGGACCCCGCGCTCGAGTAAAACCCGTTCGAAGCGCGGGACGGGGTCGTTCGAGCGCTCGCGCTCTACTTCGTCGCGCGTCCGGTAGGTTCGATCGTCGTCGTCCGTCGTGTGCGAGAGAAAACGGTAGCACGTCGCTTCGATCAGCGTCGGCCCGCCGCCGGAGACCGCTTTCTCGCGCGCCCCTCTCACCGCGAGATAGACTGCGACCGGATCGAAGCCGTCGACCGTGACCCCTTCGATCCCGTATCCTGCCGCGCGCGCCGCGACGCGCGGGTTGCGCATCTGCTTGCTGATGTGGGTCGAGATCGCCCATTGGTTGTTCTCGCACAACCAAATCACCGGGACTTGGTGAATCGAAGCGAAGTTCATCGCTTCGTGCCACTCGCCTTCGCTCGTAGCGCCCTCTCCGAACGTACACAAGACGGCGCGGTCGCGTTCGCGGCGCACTTTGAACGCATATGCGGCGCCGGCGGCGTGCGTGCATTGGGTCGCGATGATCGACGAGATCGACGCGATCCCTTTCTTGCGATCGCTGACGTGGTTGATGATCGAGCGGCCGCCCGTGGTATCCGTCGCGCGCGAGAACTGCGAACGGAACAGATCCTCCAGAGCTAGGCCGCATGCAAGCGTGATCCCGGTATTCCGATAGTACGGATAGAGGACGTCCTTGCCGCGAACGAACGCCAGACCGGCGCCCGCCTGGATCGCCTCGTGTCCCTCCGAGCCCATCGCGATCGCAATCTTTCCCTGCCGGTTGAGTTGAAAGCCGCGGCTATCGACCGCCCGCTGGATGAGCATGTTCCGCAGCAGCGTAACGAGCTGCTCGTTCGAGAGAGCCTCTGCGGCAATCATATTCCGCCTTTTGCCCCGCTATGGTCCGAGGACCTACCCCCGGCGGCGCGCAAGCAGCCCGCGTGCTGAGCTCCAAACGGCGTTACGACATCGATTCGCTCACCGACGTCGCGCTCCGCGTCTTCGCGCGCAAGGGCTACGACGGCGCCTCGATGGACGACGTTGCGACCGAGGCGGGGATTACCAAAGCCAGCATCTACCATCACGCGCGCGGGAAGGAGGCGCTTCTCGCGCGCGGCTTAGGGCGCGCGCTCGACGCGCTCGAAGCGATCTTGACGGAACGCGACGCGACCGCCGGCGGCGCGGCCGAACGCGTGCGCTACGTCGTCCGGCGCGTCGCAGAGACGACGACGCGGCACCTTGCCGAAGTCACCGTCCTCTTCCGCGTTCGCGGAAACTCGGAGACCGAGCGGAATGCGCTCGAGCGGCGCCGTCGCTTCGATCGCAAGGTCGCCGAGCTCGTCGCAGCGGCGCAGAAGGACGGTGCGCTGCGCGACGATCTCGATCCGGGTCTCGTCACCCGGCTGACCTTCGGGATGTCGAACTCGGTCGTCGAGTGGTATCGCGCGGGCGGATCGATCGACGAAAGCTCGCTGACGAAAGCGATCCTCGCGTTGATTTTCGACGGGCTCAGCCGAGCCTAACCTCCGCCGGCAGGGGCTCGCCGCGCAGGCCGGCGATCACGTTCGAGACGGCGAGCTGTAGCATCTCGTCGCGCGTCTCCGGCGTCGAGGTCCCCATGTGGGGGGTTACGACGAGGTTCGGCAACGACCATAACGGGTGCGAGAGCGGAAGGGGCTCCGGATCGGTGACGTCGAGCCCCGCGTAGGCGAGCTTCCCGTCGCGAAGCGCTGCGTAGAGCGCATCGGTCTTCACGAGACCGCCGCGCGCGACGTTTACGAAATACGCGTCCGGTTTCATCGCCGCGAAGGCGCGCTCGTCGAAGATGCCGCGGGTCTGCGGCGTCAGCGGCGCCGTGACGGCGACCGCATCGGCGCTCGCGAGCAGCTCCTCGAACGATACGTAGCGCGCGAACGAGTCGGGAATCTCGGTTCGCGGATGCCGGTTGTGATAGACGATCTCCATCTTTGCGGCACGCGCCCGCTGTGCGAGCGCGAAGCCGATCGTCCCCATCCCAAAGATGCCGAGCGTCTTGCGGGCGAGGTCGTTCCCGTAGGGATGCATCTCGCCGCGCTCCCAGCGTCCCGCGCGAATGAAGTCGACGCCGCTGACGATCCGGCGCATCGTCGCGAGCAGCAGCGCGAATCCGATGTCGGCGGTCGCATCGGCGATCACCCCCGGAGTGTTCCCGACCTTGATCCCCCGCTCGCCGCAAACGAGCAGGTCGATGTTGTCGTAGCCTACCGCGACGGTGGCGACGACCTTCAGGCGCTTTGCGTCGCGCAACATCTCGGAATCGAGCCGCGCGGTGAGCGGGAAGGTGATCAGCGCGTCGGCCTCGCGCAGCAGCGCGGCGAGCTCCGCGCGGTCCGGGCGGCTCGCGGAGACGTCGTCGACGTGCGCCGCGACGTCTTGCAGCCGCGTGCGGGCCAATTCCGTCAGCGGCCATGTGGCGACGACGCGCGCGTCGCGGCTCATACCGCGAGAACGGTGCAGCCGGGGCGGCGGATTTCGGTTGCGCCTCGCAGCATACCGCTCGCCGGATCGCGTGCGACCAGTTGAACCGCCGCGCCCGCGTCCCACGGGCCGATCGCATCGACTTGATGGCCGCGCTTCGCGAGTCCCTCGAACGTGCGCGCGCCGTACCGCGACTCGACTTTCAGCGTGCGATCCGGATCGGCGAGCTGGTTGCCGATCGTGAACCGCGGCACGCTCTGTGCGTCGGCGAGCTCCATCCGGTAGTCGAGCAGGTTGGTGAGGATCTGCACGTTCGTCTGAACTTGCCACTGTGCACCGGGCGTCCCGCCGGCGAACAATGTCTCGCCCGCCTTTCGCACCAGCCACGCATTGAGCGTGTGTACCGGACGCTTGCGCGGGCCGAGGACGTTCGGCGAAAGCGGATCGAGGCTGAATCCGCGCAGGCGGCTGTTCATGAGGACGCCCGTTTCCCCCATCACGACGCCCGAGCCGGAATACAAGCTGTGAATGTAGGTGACGGTCGAACGCGCGTCCGCGAACGCCGCGAACGTCGTGTCGGGCTCGACCTGCGCCGGGACGAGCAGACCCAGCGACCGCGAGGGATCGATCTGCGCGGCGAGATCGTCGGCGCGCGCGTCGTCGAGAAATGCGCCGGAGTCGAATTCGACGAAGCGCGGATCGCCGAGCGCGCCCAAACGTTCGCGGTATGCCAGCGCCAGCGCCTCGGCCAAGAGATGGATTCGTTCGGGCGAGTCGTGGTCGTGGCGCGCGAGCTCGAAACGTTCGAGAATCTTGAGCGTCAACAACACGACGATCCCTTGCGACACCGGCGGCTGTTCGACGATCTCGTAGCCGCGATAGACGATCGAGACCGGCGGACGAATCTCAGTGCGGTGCTCCGAAAAGTCGCTCGTTTCAAAAAGACCGCCGGCGGCGCGCGAGAACTCGACGAGCTCCCGCGCCAGCTCGCCGGTATAAAAGTCGTCGAGCCCCTGCCGTACGAGCCGTTCGAGCGTCCGTGCGAGCAGCGGCTGCGCGAACGTCGCCCCGACCGGCGGGACCGGCAAGAAAACGCGCGCGCTCGACGGGTACCGTCGGTAGACGGCGGCATCGTTCGCGAGCAGCGTGTGAAGCCGCTTCGTGACGGGGATCCCTTCGCGCGCTGCGCGGATCGCAGGATCGAGCAGCTCGGCGAGCGGGCGAGAACCGAATCGCGCGTGCGCGTCGCGCCAGGCGGCGACGACGCCGGGAACGGCCGAGCTGAGCAACCCTTCAGACGGGATCTCGCCGAGCGCGCGATAGCGTTCGAGCGTCGCGGCGGCAGGTGCGGCACCGCTTCCGTTGATCGCGATCGGCTGGCCGCCGAGCCCGGAGTCGACGAGGAGGAAAGCATCGCCGCCTGGATGGCCGTTCCGCGGCTCGACGACCATCAGCATCGCCGCGGCTGCAAGCGATGCGTCGACGGCGTTCCCACCGGCGCGCATCACGTCGAGCGCGCAAATCGAGACCAGCGGGTGAGCGCTCGCCGCGACCGCGTGCGCGCCGTAGACCGGCTCGCGCGGCGGCGCGACCGCGCCGCTGCGCAGCGCTTCGTCGAAGATCATCAGTACGTCGCCCTTCCGCCCGAGATGTCGAACGCCGCGCCGGTCGAGAACGAGATCTCGTCGCTGCAAAGCCAGGCGATGAACGACGCCACTTCGTCGGCTTGGCCGAAGCGCCCCATCGGGATCTTCGAGAGCATGAAATCGATGTGCGCTTGCGTCATCTGCGCGAACATCGCGGTCTCGATCGCAGCGGGCGTGATGCAGTTGACGATCACGCCGTCGTTCACGAGCTCCTTCGCGACCGATTTCGTCAGCGCGATGACGCCGGCTTTCGAAGCACTGTAAGCCGGGGCGTTCGGATTGCCTTCCTTCCCCGCGATCGACGCGATGTTCACGATCCGTCCGTACTTGGCGGCGCGCATGATCGGGACGATCGCGCGCAAGCAGTAGAAGATGCCGTTCAAGTTGATCTCGATCACGGCGCGCCAGGCGTCGAGGGGATACTCCCACGTCGTCGCGTTGGGGCCGGTGATTCCGGCCGAGTTCACCAGAATCTCGATCCCGCCAAGCGTCGCGCGCGCACGTTCGGCGGCGCGCTCGATCCCGGTGGCGTCGGTGACGTCGACGGACATCGTTTCGAACTCTGCGCCGGCGGCGGCGAGCGCGGAAGCGTCGCGATCCCAGAGCATAACGCGCGCGCCGGAGGTGGCGAGCCGCCGTGCGGTCGCCAGGCCGATCCCGCTCGCGCCCCCGGTGACGACGGCGCGGCGGCCTTTGAGGTCGATCGTGTTCATCGTCTGGTCCCTTCGTCTTGACGCGCCGCAGAGCATCGGTGGTAGAATCAAAACCTACCATTTGGTAGGGAAGGACATGCGGGGATGGCGACGAGGATCGAGAGCGCTACGTTGATCGTGCCGGCCGAGGGCTTCACGCCGGCGCCCGCGGTCCCACAGCCGAACATCTATCCGCTCGAGTGGCGCGTCGAGACGCCGAAACTCGCGGAGCTCTACGAGCGGAGCAAACGCGCCGTCTGGAACCCGGCCGATTTCCCGTGGGACGAGCTGCGCGCGGAGGATTTCACGCCCG
>JAFAMS010000037.1 GCA_019233165.1 Vulcanimicrobiota bacterium
TTTCGAGCAAACTGCACGTCAAGCGTCCGCTCCGATAAGGCGGGAATGTAGAGAGTCGCACTCGGGCTTACGTCGACGCCGCCCAACGCCGAAAGCGGCAGACGGGCAACTCTCGCTTCCGAGAGCGGCCACGATGCAGCTTCGTAGATCGTTACCTCGTGATCGGCGGGATAATGCACGGCGAGGTGCTCGACGAGGGCCAGGAAGCCGCTCTTATTCGATTTGACCGCGTGCGAGAGATCGCCCGTTACCCCGGCTTGAAAAAGTACGAGCCCCGCGCTCGTGTCGGGATGACGGTCGTAGAGCAAGAACTCCGTCGCCTCCGCGAGCTGACAGCTTTGTGCGACAGGATCGATTCCAAGATCGGCGCAGAGGCAATCGAGGGTGGAGATCCCCGGGATCATCTCGGCGATGTGACCCTTTTCGCGCGCGCGCCGCACGGCCGCGTGGGTTGAATCCGCAGCGATACCGGGGTGGCCGTACACGGCGAAACAAACATTGAGTCCCTCGTCGAGCAAAGCCTCGATGCGATCGACGATCTCGGCATAGGTCTGCTCCCGCGGCTTTCCCTCGGCGTAAAGCGTAGCGAGGTTCTCGCTCCGCTCGTTGAGCCGAAGGACCGACGCCTCCATCACCGCATCGGAGACGAGATAGAGCACGCGGTCGGCTTCGGCGATGCAAGACAAAGCCAAGGGCAGCGCCTGCCCCAGGCGCATTCCGAGTCCGACGACGGAGAGTGAGGCTATGGAAGCTTCAACTCTACCGTGGAAGCCTCACGCTCACTACCCGCATGCAGGTAGGGCCGCCGCAGAGCTCGGTTTCCACCTTTATCCCGGGATAATCCTGAGAAAGCCGTTTGGAAATCGCCTCGTTTGCTTCTTCGCGCGTCTGATATTGCGTCGTAAGGAGCTGCCAATCCGCAGGCGTTAGGCCGTACTTTTGGCAAATTTCATGCTCTTTTTCTTTCTTCTGGGCACCCGTCATTTTTTCGACTGAGTTGTGTTCGTCGCGTACTTTCTGGTTGGTCGCGAGCTCCATCATGTAGTCGAGTAGCTTCGCCATGCATCCACTCCCATACGATGCAATAAGCTCGTACCGGGCAAAGGAACGAGCCCTGTGTTGGGCCGGGCGACTTCTGAAAGCAGAGGGTCGCTCCCTCTGGTCCTGGAGGCCTCTGTCCGCACGTCGTCCTAGTTATCGCCTCCGGCTGCCGATGGCCGGGTCGGAGTGCAACGGGGTGTCGAACAGCCTGTTCGGGCGCGACCGCGAACTGCGCCTCATCGACGAGATGCTGCAGAGCGGCGGGTCGCGGCGGACCGGGTTCTACGCGCGTCTCTACGGCGAGCCCGGGATCGGGAAGACGGCACTCCTCCGACACGCCGTCGCCGCCGCTCGCGAAAATGCATGGCTCAGCGTATCCGTCGCGTGCCATCCCTTGCGCCGGAATCGACGTTTTGGAGGAACTCGCGAAATCGCCCGCGGCTTGTTGCAAGCGCTGGATCCCGAGCACTCGCAGCGATACACGAGCGGCTTGGAGCCACTGCTCGCTCTCCTCGATCCGAAGGCAGCGCCGAGCGACGCCGCGGCTTTTGAAATCGGACTGATCCGTCTTCTCGACGGAATCTTGGCCGACCACGCCGTCTTTCTCGCCCTGGACGATTGCCAGTGGCTCGACCGCGACAGCGACGCGGCGATCGCGTACGTTTACGAAACGCTCTCGGACCGAAGTCTCGGAATTCTTCGGACCGAGCGAAAACAGCCCGGAACGGTTTCGCTGATGGAGTCGACCTCACGACTGGCGTTCGTCACGCTCGACAAGCTCGATCGCGATGCCGGCCGCGCCCTCGTGGCGAGCGTCTTCCCCGACGCGGATGACGCCGTCGTGGCCGGAATCCTGGAACATGGCAGCGGTATCCCCTTCGATATCGTTGCGATTGCCTCGCAGGCACGCCGCGACGGCATCGTTTCACGCGACGAAGTATCTGAAAGCCTCGGCGCGGCGATCAGTTCGCAGCTCGCCGTCCTCGATATCGCCGAACGCGACTTTCTGGAAATCTGTTCGCTCCTGCGCGAGCCGCTCGATCTCGAAGTCCTCGGCCAGCTCTTCGGCGGCCCCCAACTGGAAGCGGTACTTTCGAAGACGGTAGGCAGATATCTCGTTCAGCGCGACGGTACGCTGCTATTTCGCCACGCAAAGATCGCCGATGCCGTCCGGTCGTCGCTCGAAGTACCGTTACCTCAACATCGCCGGATACTCGACGCATTACTCGCCATAGAACAGCCGAACCTAGAAGTGCTCGAACGGATCGTCATCCACGCTCAAGCGTGCGGCGAACGCAGCATCGCACGAAGGTTTGCCGCGCGGGTGGCGGAGGAGGCCTTTGAAGGCGGCCAATGGCGCCTCGCCTCGGACTTCTATTCGAACGCCCTGAAAGAAGGCGACCCGGACGAGCAGAGCTACGTCGTGTTTTTTCGTAAGTACACCGGGGCGCTTCGTATAGCCGATTTCGACGCGGAAGCCGCGGACGTGCTGCGGGACGCGATCCGTCGCGCCGAACGAAATCGGCTCGACGTGCCGATCGGCCGGCTCGCCGCGAGTCTGGTCGCCACCTTGTGCAACTTAGAAGATTTCGATCACGCGCTGGCGACGTACGATCTCTATCTCCAGCGGGCGAAAACCGGCGAAGAGCGCATGGAGCTCATGGCGACGGCCGCTCACGTCTATGCCCAATTGCTCGCGGTGCCGCAGTTCAACGAGATTGCCGGCGTGCTCCGCTCGGAAGAGATGGGAGCGACCCCGATCGTTCTCGGTACGCTCGCCCAAGCGGAAGCCTTGATGCTCTCACGGCTCGGAGACCATCGGGGCGCGCACCGGATGCTCGATACGTTGGCAGTGTTGGTACAAGCGGAACGATCGGTTCTCGAGCACGGACTTCCGATGACGCGTGCGTGGGTGGCGATGCAGCACTCCGGATGCCAGCTCTCCGCCGCCCAGCTCGAGCCGGCGCTGCGGGGAAACTTTGGGATCGGCCCGAGTGCAGGCGATCATTATTTTGCGATGCTCCTGGATTTCGCAGGCGGTCACTGGGACGCGGCGCTTCAGAAATTCCGGGACGTGAACCTGGATCGTCTCTCCGCTCAATGGCGCGCCGTGCTTTTGGCCGTCCCCGCCGCGATTGCGACATTCAGCCCGATCGCCGATGAAGCGGTCCGCACTGTCCCCGCGCTCCTTCGCGACGAGATCCGTCGCGGGCATCGTCCGAGTATCACCCAGCTCGCAGCCTGGTGGGCCGCGGGCGCCGCTCGGCGCGGCGAACCGCTCGATCCCTCGATCGCCGAATACGTTCGCGCGGCCGTCGAACGCCCGGTCGGGCTGTTCTCGGTAGGATTACTGCCGATCGCCTTCGCGATGTATGGCGACGCCGCTCGCGATCGGAGCGTCCTCGAAACATTAGCCGACGAGGCGACACGACCGCGTTCGCGCTGGCTGACGGCACACGACATGCTCGCTCGCGGCCATGCACGCCAGTCGTTGGGGAACTCCGACGCGAGGGGCTTGTTGCGCGCGAGTAAGGATCGGTTCAAGGAGCTGAGCGCAGGCTTTTTCGCGGCTCTAGCCGGCTCGTACGCGGACGCACTCGAAACCGAAGACGTCCGGCTATTTGAAGGGCTAGGAATTTCGATCGGTTCGCGGGGACGCCCGGCGACGCGCCGGCCGCGAACCTCGCGGTCGATACCGACGTCGCGCGAGCTTGATGTCGCGCGCCTGATCTCGGAGGGCGCCTCGAATCGGCAGGTTGCCGAGACGCTATTTCTCAGCGAACGTACCGT
>JAFAMS010000090.1 GCA_019233165.1 Vulcanimicrobiota bacterium
GCGCGCTTCCCGCCCGACTCACCGAGGATCGATTGGCACGCGTCCTCGACGACCGGCAAGCCGCGGCGCCGGGCGATCTCCATCACCGCCGGCATGTCGACGGTCTCACCGGTGAAATGCACGGGGAGGAGCGCTTTCGTTCGCGGACCGATCGCACGTTCGAGCTGAGCGACGTCGATGCAAAAGCTGTCGTCGCAATCGACGAAGACCGGGGTCGCGCCGCATTCGGCGATCGCGCCGACGGTCGCGACGAAGGTATTCGCAGCCGTGATCACCTCATCGCCGTGGCCGACGCCGAGCGCGCGCAAGCCGAGCTTGAGGGCATCGGTTCCGGAGCCGACTCCGATAGCGTGCGCGGTGCCGATCAGCTCCGCAAACTCGCGCTCGAATTGCGCCACCGCCGGGCCGAGCGTGAACGAGCCTTCGGCGACGACCGCACGGATTCGCTCGAGGATCTCCTCGGGGTGCGCGAACTGCTGGCCGAGGTACGAGTAGCGGACGCGCGTTTCCATCAAACGCCTGCGCCCACGAGCAAGCGCTCGCGCACGCGCTCGCGCAGATCGACGGGTTGCAAGCCCGCGACGGAAAGGACGTGGTCTTGGTTCCCGTAGTCCCGCGAGAACCGGTCCGCAAGTCCGAGTCGCAGCAGCGGTACGCCCGCGCCGCGCTCGGCGAGCACTTCCGCGACCGCGCTCCCCAAACCGCCGACCCGCGTATGCTCCTCGACGCTGACGACGAGCTTCTTTCCGCGTACCGCCTCTTCGAGCGCGGCGACGTCGAGCGGCTTGAGCGTATGCACGTGCAGCACCGCGGCATCGATCCCGTCCGCGGCGAGCAACTCGGCGGCCGCGAGCGCGCGGGCGCTCATCACGCCGGTTCCGACGAACGCAACGTCCCGTCCGGCGCGCAAGCGAACCGCTTTGCCGAGCGCGAATTCCGCGTCACCCGTCACGACCGCTTCGCCGCCTTTTGCAATTCGCAGGTACATCGGCCCGGGCGCTTCGAGTGAAGCGTCCATCGCGCGCTCCATCTCGAACGGATCGACGGGCGCGACGACCGTCATGTTCGGGAGCGCGCGCATGATCGCAAGATCCTCGACGGCCATGTGCGTCGGCCCGAGCGGCGCATAGACACCCCCGCCGCCGGTCGCGATCAAGCGAACGGGAAGGTTGTGCAGGCACAGATCGATCGCGATTTGCTCGTAGCAGCGGCGCGTCAAGAACGTCGCGATCGTGTTGACGTAGGGGACGAACCCTTCCATCGCGAGCCCGGCCGCCATCCCGATGACGTTCGCCTCGCTGACCCCTTCCATGATCCAGCGTTCGGGGATCGTCTCGCGCATCTCGTCGAGCGTCCCGGCGCCGAGATCGGATCCGATGAAGACGACGCGCGGATCGCGCTGCGCGAGCCGATAGATCGACTGCATCGCCGCCTTGCGCATCAGCCCGAGTCCTCGGCGAGCGAGCGCCGCAGCGTCTCGCCGGCGGCCGCATCGAAGCTCGCTTTGTGATGCCAGACCGGGTCGTGCTCGCAGATCGGGATCCCCGCGCCTTTGACGGTGTGCGCCAAGAGCACGCTCGGCTTTCCGCGCTCGAACGGCACGTCGCAGAGATTCGCGCGCAACGCCCCGACGTCGTGTCCGTCGCACTCGCGGACCGCAAAGCCGAAGGCTCGCCACTTCTCGGCCAGAGGTTCGAGCGGCAGCACGTCGTCGACGGAGCCGTACGATTGCAGCTTGTTGTAGTCGACGATCGCGACGAGGTTCTCGAGCCGGTGTTTGCTCGCCGCGAGCGCCGCTTCCCAGTTCGAGCCTTCGTCGAGCTCGCCGTCACCGGTGACGACGAAGACGCGATGCGAGCGGCGCTGCATCCTCGCCGCAAGCGCGAGTCCGACGCCGATCGGAAGGCCGTGTCCTAACGCACCCGTCGAAGCCTCGACCCCAGGAATGTGAATCTCGGGATGTCCGCCGAGGAGCGCGCCGGCTCGACCTTGGCGCACGAGCTCCTCGCGCGAAAAGAATCCGCGGTCCGCGAGAATCGCGTAGAGTGCGAGACAGCCGTGTCCTTTGCTGAGGATCGCGCGGTCGCGGTGCGGCCACTTGGGTTCTTTTGGACGGACGCGCAAGACGTCGTCGTACAGGACGCGCAAGATCTCGACGAGCGAGAGCGCCGAGCCGACGTGTCCGCGCTTCCCGCCGACGAGCGCGTCGACGATCAGCTCGCGGAGGGCGCGCGAGCGTTCGTCGAGGCGAATCCGTGGCGGCGGGGTCGTCAGCATCGAGGGCGTTCGGTTTCCGTTTCCAAGCGATCGAGGATCGCGCGGGCTTTGGCGAGTTGGCGTTGCTTTGCGGAGGCGTGATCGGCGGGGGCAGCACGTCCGGCGTACTTCCGGCGCTCCCAGACCTCCGGGAGAAACTCGCCCAAGACGATCGCGGCCCAGCGCAGAGCGATCAGCGGCTCGTACGCGTGCAGCCTCGAGACGAACGAAATGCCCTCTTTAAAGGCATCGGTCGCCCCGGCCAAAAACTGACGGCGCTCCCCTGGCCCCAGCGTCATCCCCGGGTGCCAGAGAAAGTCGCACACCAGCTTCGCGGGGTCGTCCCAGCCGAAATACTCGAAGTCGAGGAAGACGAGCCGTCCCTCCCTGCGCAGGGCGTTGTGGAACCCGAAATCCGACGGTGAAAGCGTCCGTTCGCCCGCGGTTGGGGGTCGTACGTCCGCGAGCGCCGGCTCGAATCGCGCGAGGGCCGGACGCAGGCGCCCCGAGAGGAGTTGCTCGAGCTCCGGTTCGCTCGATGCGACCTGCGAGAGGCGCTCGAGGCGCGAGAACAGCTGCGTTCGAAGGTCTGCCGGCCTGAGAATCGCTTCCGAGGCGGCGGGAAACGAGCCCGCGAGCGGTATGGTCCGCCCCCGATGGAGCGCCGCAGCGAGCGCCAGCGCTTCCTCGATCTCAGCCGCCCCCACCTCGGAGACCGGCTCCCCCTCGATCCACTCGTAGGCGGCAACCCCGGCCGTGCGGTCCGCGCCGACGATCTCCGGGACGCTCCCCGGCAGGACGGAAGCCGCGTATGCAAGGCCTGCGATCTCGGCGCCGAGCCGGTCGCGCGGGTCGTCGGCGCTGCGACGGTACCCCTTGAGCGCATACGTACCGG
>JAFAMS010000192.1 GCA_019233165.1 Vulcanimicrobiota bacterium
GAACTCGCCGACTAAATGCACTTCTAATTCGAGATCGACGGCGAAACGGTCGTGGACCGCGCGCCGGACACGCGCGAGGAGCGTCGTGATATCTTGCGCGGACGCGCCGCCGGAGTTCACGATGAAGTTCGCGTGCAGCGGGGAGACTTCGGCCCCTCCGACGCGCCACCCCTTAGCGCCCGCGGCTTCGATTAACCGGCCGGCTTTGTCGCCGGGCGGATTTCGGAAGCACGAGCCGGCGTTCGGCGACGCGAGCGGCTGCGTCGACTTGCGGCGGACGAGCCGCGCCTGCATCTCGGCACGAACCTCCGGCGCGCTCGCGCGCTCGAAGGCGAGCGCGACCTCGGCGACGATCGCATCGCGCGCGAGCGAGGTGCGGCGGTAAAAATACTGCGGCGTTACGGCATGCGCCTCGGGCCGCGAGGGCGTCTGCACCCAGACCTCGCGGACGAAGTCGCCGACCTCACGATCGGTCCCCGCATTCATCCGCAACGAGCCGCCGACGCTCCCCGGAATCCCCGCCAGCGAGCCGATTCCACGCGCGCCCCGCGATGCGGCTTGTGCGGTGACGAGCGCCATCGAGGCCGAGGCGCCGGCCCGGACGATCACCTCGCCGGCTTCCTCCGAGATCGCGATCGCCGCGAAGTCGCCGCCCAACCGCAAGACGATCCCGCGAATCCCGCCGTCGCCGACGAGCAAATTCGAACCGCTCCCGAGGACGAACCAGGGGATGCGGCGGCCTACGCAAAGGCGCAGGACGAAGGCAACGTCTTCGGTCGTTTCGGCGCTCAGGAGCGCGTCGGCAGGGCCGCCGACTTTCCATGAGACGAGCGGCGCGAGCGGTTCGTCGAAACGGACGCGCTCGCCGAAACGCTCCGCAAGCTCGGCGCGTTCGCGCTCGCCGAGCTCGCTCATCGGATCGCGTGCTCGGGGAACGATTCAGCGAGCCGGTGCGCGACCGCCGAGATAGTCCCGGCGCCGAGCATCAAGACGAGCGCGCCGTCGGGGGCGTGTTCCCGCAAATACGCCGGAAGCTCGTCGACCGCATCGACGTACGCGACGCGCTCGAGCCGTTCGCCGATCGAGCGCGATGAGATCCCTGCGAGCGGCGGCTCGGAGGCCGCATAGACCGGCGCCAAGATCACCTCGTCCGCACCGGCGAGCGCCGAGGCAAAATCCGCAGCGAGATATTTCGTTCGGGTGTAGCGGTGCGGCTCGAACGCGACGACGAGCGGACCGCGGTGATAGCGACGGGCCGTCGCGATCGTCGCGCGGACCGCGGTCGGATGGTGCGCGTAGTCGTCGACCACCGTGAAGCGCGGCGTCCGCGCCAGGAACTCGAAGCGGCGGCGAACCCCGGCGAACCCCGCAAGCGCCTCAGCCGCGACGTCGAAGTCGATCCCCAAATAGTGGGCGACCGCGAGCGCCGCGAGCGCGTTCTGCACGTTGATCTCGCCCGGGACGCGCATGCGCAACGTGCCCAGCGTCTTTCCGTGGAGTGAGATCTCGGAGACGGTCCCAAAATCTTCGAAGCGCTCGACGCGCGCGCGAAGATCGGCTTGCGGCGCAGCGAGCGCGTAGCTGAGGACGGGGACGCCGGCGTCGAGCTTGGCGAGCGCGGCCGTGCGTTCGTCGTCGACACCGGCGATCAACAGCCCCGCAATCGGAATCTTTCCGACGAAGCGTTCGAAGTCTTCGCGCAGCCGCTCCCACTCTTCGTCGTTGGCGACGTGATCGTTCTCGACGTTCGTCACGACCGCAATGGTCGGCTCGAGCCGCAAGAACGAGCCGTCGGACTCATCGCTCTCGGTGACGAACCACGGACCGTTCCCGGCGCGCGCGTTGCTGAGCGAATCGAGCCGCTCGCCGCCGATCGCGACCGTCGGATCGATTCCGGCCGCTTCGAGGACGCACGCGATCATCGCCGTCGTCGTCGTCTTTCCGTGCGTCCCGGCGACCGCGATCGTCCGCTTCCCCTTCGTCAGCTCGGCGAGGAGCTCGCCGCGCCCGACGATCGGGATGTTCAGGGCGCGCGCGCGCGAGAGCTCCGGATTCTCGGCGTCGACCGCCGAGCTGACGACGACGCGCTCGGCCCCTTCGACGTTCTCCGCCCGGTGGCCGATTGCGATCCGCGCTCCTTCGGACTGCAGCCGTTCGACGAGCGGCGTCTTGCGGAGATCGGAACCGGAGACCGCGACTCCCCGGGCGAGCAAGAGGCGCGCGAGCGCGCTCATCCCGATCCCGCCGATTCCGATGAAGTGGATCACGAGCCGCGCTCTTCGTCGGCCCTCGTGCGGCCGCCCTGGCGCAACAGGTTGACGCGCCGCACGATCATCGCGGCCGCGTCGGCGGGCGCGAGCGACGCCGCTGCTTGCTCCATCGCGCCGGTCCCCGCGCGAAACGCCTCCTCGAGCGCCCACCACAACACGTCGCCGCCAAGCTCCGCATCGAACAACAAGCGCGCGGCGCCCGCTTCTTGAAAGACGCGCGCGTTCGCGGTTTGGTGATCGTCCGAGGCATACGGATACGGGATCAACAGCGACGCGCGGCGCGCAACCGCCAGCTCCGCAAGGGTCGATGCGCCCGCACGGGCGACGACGAGATCGGCGGCCGCGTAAGCCGGGACCGGATCGTCGAGGTACGGCACGAGCGTCACGCGGTTGTGCGCCTTGCGCTCGCGCTGCGCGAGCCGGACGTGTTCGTAATCGCGCGCCCCACAGACGTGCAGGATCCACCAGTCCCGCGGGAGCTCGCGCTGCGTGACGAGCGCGCTCGTCGCTTCGTTGATCGAGCGCGCGCCTTGACTCCCGCCCATCACGAGCACGACCCGCGCGTGGGGCTCGATCCCGAGCCGTTCGCGCGCGCGCGGGCGCGGTGGCGGCGCTTTGAATTCCGTGCGAACCGGGATCCCGGTCGTCACGAACCGGCGCTTGAACGCCGCGGGCTGCGTCCAGGTCGCACCCCACACCTCGTCGACGAGCGGCGCGAGGAGTTTGTTCGTGAGGCCCGGATACGCGTTCTCTTCGAGCAGTGCGAGCGCAACCTTGCGCCGCGTTCGCGCCGCAACGACGACCGGGAAGCAGACGTAGCCGCCGGTCGCGACTACGACGTCCGGCCCGAACGCGCGCAGCTCGGATGCGGCCCGCGCGATTCCTAGCGCGTTCGCACCGAGCGTCAACGCGAGGTCGGGCGAGAGCCGGCGGCGCAGCGGCCGGCTCGGAATCGTCCGCAGCGCGATCGGTGAGCGCGCGAGGATATCCCGCTCGAGCCCGGATTTCGTCCCGTAGAAGATCGAGGCGTAGTCCTCGCCGCGCGCCGCGCAATCGGCGCGCAAAGCGGCGTCGATTGC
>JAFAMS010000291.1 GCA_019233165.1 Vulcanimicrobiota bacterium
GGGGCTCGCGACGCGCTTTCAGCGCCGGACGCATCTTCCGCGCAAGGACGGCCGCAATCTCCCCACGATCTTGGAGCTGCAACCCGATGGCCCGGCGACGAAGCGCGCCCAGCGTGGCCGGCCGCCTGCCGCGAAACCGCGCGTCGAGGAGCTTCGCGATCTCGTCGCGCGAATCGCGGCCGTCGAGAACGAGCTGCTCGCCGAAAAGACGCGTAACATCGGCGAGCGGATCGCCGAGACGAAGCGGCGGCTCCTCGAGCTGAGCGGAGACGCCGAGGCGAATGCGATCCGCGAACTGAGCGAGCTGACGGCGGCCCGCCGGTCGATCGCAAAAACGATCCGTGAGGAAGTCTTCCGCCGAATCGAGCGCGACGAAGAGTTTCCGGCTCGCCGCTGGTTGGGAATCATCTCGACCGAAAGGGTCGAATGACGTGATCTTACGTGCCTTCCTCGCCGGCGTTGTGATCCTGCTCGTCCTCGAAGGGCTGATCTTCTTTTCGGTCGTGCGCAACGGCTTGATCGATCCGCGCGCCGACAACGGCTACCTTCCCCTCGAGAAGTGGGCGTCGCGAGCGGTCTTCGTCGCGATCCGCCGGGACAGTGCGAACTTGCAAAGCCCGATTCAGCCGAGCGACGACAACCTGACCGCCGGGATCAAAATTTACGGCGCGAAGTGCGCGATCTGTCACGGCGCCTCCGACGCGAACGCCTCGGACATCGCGAAAGGTCTCTACATCCAAGCGCCGCAGCTTGCCAAAGACGGTGTCGAAGACGATCCGGTCGGCGAGACGTACTACAAGGTCAAACACGGGATGCGCCTGACGCCGATGCCTGCGTTCGGGGGCTCGCTGAGCGACGATCAAGTCTGGCAAGTCGCGGAGTTTCTGAAGACGATGGATAAGCTGCCGCCGGGCCCGCAGGCCGAGTGGAAGAAGATTCCCAGCCAAGCGAATCCGGCGAACGCGTCGCCACCGGTCGGCGCGCCCCCGTCGACCCCGACTCCGAATCCGTCGAGCTCGACGACGTGACGCTCGCTGCGCGTCTCCGCGCTTTGATCGACGCGCCCGAGATTCTCGTGATGCCGGGCGTTTACGACGGGTTCAGCAATCGCATCGTCGAGGCGAGTGGATTCTCGGCGGCGTTCGTGACCGGCGCCGGGCTCGCCGAAGCGCGGCTCGGGGAGCCCGACGTCGGGATCATGGGGCTCGAAGAGAATTTGGCCGGCGTCCGAGCGCTCGTTGCGAGCACTTCGCTGCCGCTGCTCGCCGACGCCGATACCGGATACGGCAACGCGATCAACGCGTATTACACCGTGCGAGCGTTCGAAAGCGCCGGAGCAGCCGGCGTGATGCTCGAGGATCAAGTCTGGCCGAAGCGTTGCGGGCACATGGCCGGCAAGGAGCTGATCTCGGCCGACGAGATGGTACAGAAGATTCGCGCCGCCGCAGACGCGCGCCGCGATCCGGACTTCGTGATCAAAGCGCGAACCGACGCGGCGGGCCCCTACGGCATCGACGAAGCGATCCGGCGGGCGAACCTCTACGCCGACGCCGGCGCGGATCTGCTTTTTGCCGACGCGGTCCTCTCCGTCGACGACATTCGCAAGTTCGCGAGCGGCGTTCGTAAGCCGGTCTCGGTGAACATGGGGTTCGGGATCCGCACCCGCTCGACGACGCCGCTGCTCTCGCCGGCGCAATTGCAAGGGCTCGGCGTCGCCGCAGTCATCTGGCCGCGGATGCTCACCGCCGCCGCGATCGCCGGGATGAAACGGGCGCTCGAGGCCGCGCAAGAGAGCCTACGCACAGGCAAACCGGTCGACCGCCCCGACTTGCTCGTCGGGTTCGAAGAGCTCAACGATCTCGTCGGCCTCCCGCGCATCAAAGCAATGGAAGAACGCTACCTCACGGAAGAACAGCTAGCCGCGAAGTACGGTTAAGGCTCCGGCTCCGTCGTCCCGTACTCGGCTTTGTAGTAGCCGTCGCGCAAGTGGCCGAGCTTCACGTCGCCCTTCTGTGGTTCGCCGTCGCCGCGGAACACGGTGACGCCCTTGAAGAACGGGATGTAACGCGCGAGACGCACGGCGCGCCAGTCGGAGATCTTCCATGTGTTCGGCGCCATTACCGGATAATCGTAGGCGGGGATCGTCGACTTCGCCGCGCCGAACCGCTCGAAGGAGACGCGAAATCCCTCGAGACGGAAGATCTGCTCCTGAACTTCGGTGATCGACGGCATCGCTTAGCGGCGCAGGATTCCAAATGCGAACTCGCGGCCGAATCCCTGCCGGTACGCGAACGTGATCCACAGCATCGCAAGCGGCTCGAGGAGACGCGCGGCGCTGAGCGGACCGTCGTCGTCGCCGGCGAGCAACGCCGCAGCCTCTTCGGGCGGCGTGGCGCGGCGCACGTACGAGACCTCGTGCGCGGGCGTCCAGCCCTCGCCGAGCGCTT
>JAFAMS010000370.1 GCA_019233165.1 Vulcanimicrobiota bacterium
CGACATCGGTGCGTAGTTCCGTGGGAACCACGCCGTTCGGTTTGACGAAGGAGCCGCGGCCGGGACTCGTCTCGATCACGCCGTCGCGCTCGAGATCGCGGTAGGCCCTGGCCACGGTGTTCGGGTTCACCGTCAGCTCGAGCGCGAGGGCCTTGACCGTCGGGAGTTGCTCGCCTGGGGCGAGGCTCCCGAGCGCGACCCCGCGCTTGACCTGATCGATGAGCTGAAGGTAGATCGGCACCCCAGAGCGGGGGTCGACCGTGAAGATCGCGGGCAACGGGGTTAGAGCTTGGGGCCCCAGCCGCTGAAGGAACCGGGGTTCCGGGTCGAGGGGATCACGGTTGCCCGGCGGCCGTGGTCGAGGGCGGGCTGAAGGCTTTCGGGGCGGCGGACCAACATCTCGTTCTCCTATCGTGCTGTCGTACTACTACACTAGTACAATAGCGCATTATGACAGCCGCGTCAACCCCCCGGCGGTGTCATCCCGAGCGTAGGCGCGAAGCGCCGAAGTCGAGGGACCCGCGAAGCACCCGCCACCGGCACAACCATCGAGACCCGCGATAATGCAAATGGCGTGGCGGCTCGCCCCACAAGTCTTCGCATGCGACGTCCGCCGGGGCGAACCCCCACACCAGTTTCATGCCCGCAAGTGACGATCGTTCCGTGAATGCGAGGTGCGTCGCGCGTCCCTCGACTTCGCAATGCTTCGCATTGCTACGCTCGGGATGACACCGGGGAGTCGCGCATTTCTACGCTCGGGATGACACCGGCTACGGCGTAAACGGCTCGCCTAGCGCGACTTTGACCGTCGTTTTGCCGCGCGTGATCTCGAAGGTGTGCGGGAGACCGTCGTACGCGCGTTGTTGGGTTTGATAGGTTCCGTACTCCCACCACCACTTGCCGTCGACTTTGTCGACGATGTCGTTGGTGCGCATTCCGGCGATATAGGCGGGACCGCCGGGGCGAACGTAGGCGCGCATGTACCCGTCGTTCGTTTTGAAGAGCGTGTAGAAATACGTCGGCTTCGCCGTCGCCGGATCGTAGGCGAGGCCTTGGCGGAAGAGCGCGCTCGCGACGACCGGCTCTTCGTGGATCCACGTGCGCAACCGCAACAGCACGGCGAGGCCGAGCTTTTCGAAATCGCCGTCGAGCGCCGGATGCGCGAGCAGAACCTCGTTGTGCCATTCGTTGACGCTCCAGCCGGCGCAGTCGACTAAATACAGTCCGAGCTCGAGCCGCCAACCCTCCTCGGCGCGCTGGACGGAGCTCGCCAGCCGCGCGGCCGCGGCGTACGGTTTCGCGCTGCAATCGCTTGACGACGGATCGCTCTCGATCGCGATCCCGCGCAGCGTGCGGGATGCGGCGAGCTCGCGCACGATCTCGACCGCCGCGGGGCGCGCGCCGGCATCGAGTGCCTGCACCGCGAGAACGTTCGCGGCGGAAGCCGGCGCGTAGAGACCGGCCGGCGCGAGCGCCGCGGCCAGAAAAGGTAAGAGCGCGATCATCGCCGGCGCAAGACGTCCTCGAACGGCGGGAGCACCTTCATTCTATAGTAGTCCTCACGCTGCGCCGCATTCAGACGATCGGCGTCGCGCTGCGCGTCCTCTTCGGCGAGATGAAAGCGGGTCAGGACCGCCCCCAGCCCGCCCGGGCGGCTCTCGTAATTCCACGCCGCGCGATAGAGCGGCTCGATCGCGAGCAGATCGTCGCGGAGCTCCCAGCACAGATACTTCGCGAGGTTCAATCCGCGGTAGACGATCCCGTCGGCGGTTCCGCCCGCGTGCGCGCGCGCGTCGTCGTAGTAATCCTTCGCCTCGGCCCCGATTTGAACGCGGCGCCCGAGCGCGTCGAAACGGCGCGCTGCAAGGGCCATCACGCGCGCCGCGTTCGGATGCAGCGGCGGCGTCGCGGCGACGTCGGTGAGCACCGACTCCGCGTCGAGACGCAGCGCGGCAAGATCGATTCCAGCGCGGACGCGCGTTCCGATCTTCGCGTCGAACGGATCGCTCCAGAAGAGGTAGTCGCTCGGATCGGGATCGGGCCCCTGATGCAGACGCCGGCCGATCGCGTCCAATTTCGCAAGCGCGCGCCCCCATCGCCGATCGTCGCTGCCGAAGAACGCCCACCCGAAGGCGCGCTCGAACGCGGCGGCGTCGACGGAGCTCGACTGCCACGCGCTCGCGGCCGCGAACGCGAGCGGATACCACGTCGCCTCGTAGAGCGATTCGCCGTCGTCGTGCCAGACGGTCGCGAACATCCCGAGCACGTGCGCGGCTCGCCCTTCGGCGACGAAACGACCGATGTTGGTCGTGGCAACGTCGAGCTCGGGGAAGATCTGGTTCCAGTTTTGCGCGCCCGGCGAGACCATCTGCTCGAAGCCGCGGCTTGCGACCGGCGCGATGTATCCGGCGTACGTTTTCTCGACGCCGTAGTGGAAATCGACGATCACGGTCGATTTTGGAATCAGCGCGAGAATCGACGGGTCTTTTTGGATCGCGTCGTCCCAAATCATCGGCCGCACGCCGAGCGGCTTGACGATCGCTTCGACCCGATTTACGTGCCCGGCGAAAACGCGCCCGAGCCCTTCGCTTGCGACGACGGCCTGACTCCGTCCGCGACCGAGATCGATCGGCTCGTCCGAGCCGAGATGGACGAACGGAACCGCACCGGCGGCCGCGACGACCTCGCGCAGCAGCGGCGTCAGATAGTCGTAGGTTCCGGCGACCGCCGGGGAGAGGAGCCAGCCGTGCGGGAGCTCTGCGAGCGGCGCGTAGGTTTCCCAACGCAGCGTCGGATGCATGTGCGCAAACGTCTGTTGTTCGGGGATCAGCGCGACGTGGAAGCGCGCGGCGTAATCGCGCAACTCGCGCAGCTCGCGCGGCGAGATCGCGTCGGCGGCGCCGACGAGCGGGTGCGCGGCGTCGGCGAATGCGTGCTCCATGTAGATCGAATATCCGTTGATCTTGAGGCCCGCCAGACCACGAACGCGTTCCTTGAAGTAGCGCATCGTCGGGAGCGGCCCGCGCGAGACGTCGTCCGAGACGATCCTCCAACGCAACGCCGGCTCGTCTGCGATCTGCACGCACGGGAGGCTGAAGCCGCGCGGCACGGGGCGCGCGAGCTGGGCGAGCGTCATTGCCGCATCGAACGCCGCCTCCGGGCCGGCCGCATCCAGCGCAATCCCTCGGCGGTCGATTCCCAGGCGATAGCGCTCCGCCGGCCCAGCACCGACCTTCAGGCGCACGTCGGGATCGGACGCCACCGTGGTCGGCGGTATCCCGAGTCCGCGCCAGCGTTCGTCGAGGAGTGCGCGCGCGCCGGGATCGAACGCGGCCGGAAGCCTCAGCGGACGGTGGAAAACCACCTCGCCGGCACAGCCGGCGGCTCCGACGGAGCGCGGCTCCGGGACGAGCATCGAGGGGTCGAAGGCCGCGGATGCGGGCGCCGAGCCACAGACCACGAACAGGAGAAGCGCGAGGCGGCGCATCGCCCTCGGCTTACCCGACGCTTGCGATGCTCCCTGGGAATTATTACAGTGAGTGCCATGGACGAGCAACCGGTTCACTTCTTAGAGGACCGGCAAAGTTTGCGCGATGCGCTGGCGGCGGCGTTCGAATCGTCGGCGGACATGATGCTGATCACCGAGCGGAGCGAACCCAGCGACCGCGGCTGGGTCGTCGTTCACGTCAACCCCGCGTTTCTCGAAGCGACGGGATACGTGCTCGGCGACGTGATCGGCGTCTCGCCGCAAATGTTCGTTCCGCGCGGCGAGCCGGCGATGCTCGCGGCCGCCGAGAAAGCCTCGCACGAGAACGCCGACGTGCGGATGGACGTCCCCGTCTCACGCAAAGACGGAACTTGGTTTTGGGGCTCGTGGCACGCGCGCACGATCTCCGAAGACGACGGAAAACGCCGCCGCGTCATCACGATCCGGGACATCACGGACCGGCTGAGCGTCGCCGACCGGCTCGCGTCGCATAGCGCGCGGCTGCGACAGCTCCATCTCGTCGCGGCATCGTCCGGACGCTCCGCCGACCGTCAAATCGAAGCGATCCTCGAGTTCGGGATCCTCAGCTTCGACCTCGAGTCGGCGTACGTCGGGAAGATCGCCGAGGGGATGTTCACCTGGGAGCACATGGTCCTGGGCGCCGGCCGCGTCAACCCGATGAAGAGCCGCGTCGGCGAACAGGTTCCGTTGGCGAAAATGGCGTTGCACCTTGCGATCGAAGCCCGCGACGCGGTCGCGGTCGAGGATCTGCAAGCGCTGGGCGAGAGCTCGCTCGATCCGACGCTTCGTTCGTGGATCGGCGCGCCGCTGATCGTCCGCGGGAACCTGTACGGCGGCGTCGGCTTCGCGGCGCGCCGGGTACGCGAGCGGCGGTTCGACGACGACGACCTCGACGTGATGCGCTTGATCGCAGCGCTCCTCGGCTCGGCGACCGAACGCGGAATTCAAGAACACCGCCTCGACGCGCTCGCATTCCACGATCTCCTCACGGGCCTGCCGAATCGCGCGCTCCTCGACGACCGCATGAACCAAACGCTCGCTTCGGCGAAGCGCGGCGGGCGTCAGTTCGCCGTGCACATGCTCGACCTCGACCATTTCAAAGCGATCAACGATCGCAGCGGCCACGCCAGCGGCGACGAAGCGCTCAAGACCGTCGCCGAACGGCTCGCGTCGGCGCTGCGCGAGAGCGACACGCTCGCGCGCGTCGGCGGGGACGAGTTCGTCGTCCTGCAGCCCGAGGTCGAAAACGAAGAGGACGCGCTCAAGCTCGCCGACCGACTGGCGCTGACGCTGCGCGATCCCTTGCGTGTCGGCTCGATCGATTTCCCGGTCGGCGTCACGATCGGGATCGCGATGTATCCGCGCGACGGCAACGACGTCCCGACGCTGCTGCGCAACGCGGATCGCGCGCTCTACGAAGGGAAAGCGCACGGCCGCGGCCGGATCGAATTCGCACAGGCGCCGGTTTAGCGCGAATCGAAACCGCCCGGGATGCAGCTTCGCCCGCTGGACTGGGTCGTCATCGCGGCGTTCTTTGCGATCAACCTGGCGATCGGCGCCTATTACGCGCGCCGCGGCGGGAAAAGCCTTTCGGAATATTTTCTGTCGGGGCGGAACGTTCCGTGGTGGCTCGCCGGAACGTCGATGGTCGCCACGACGTTCGCCGCGGATACGCCGCTTGCGGTCACCGGTTTCGTCGCGAAGAACGGGATCGCCGGCAACTGGGTGTGGTGGAACATGGTGATGAGCGGGATTCTCACCACGTTTTTCTTCGCCGCGCTTTGGCGCCGCTCGGGCGTGCTGACCGACGTCGAGTTCATCGAGCTTCGTTATAGCGGGAAGCCGGCGGCGGCGCTCCGCGCGACGCGAGCCGTCTATCAAGGTCTGATCGTCAACACGATCATCATGGGCTGGGTGAACCTTGCGATCGCCAAGATCTTGGGGCTTACGCTCGGGATCGCGAAGTGGGAAGCGATTGGGATCTGTCTCGTCCTGACGGCGATCTACGTCGCGATCGGCGGGATGTGGAGCGTCCTCGTCACCGACCTGCTTCAATTCGTCGTGAAGATGACGATGACGATCGTCCTCGCCGTCGCCGCCGTCGCGGCGGCCGGCGGAATCGTCGCGCTGCGCGCGCACGTTGCGGCGCTCGATGCGGCGCACGGGATCACGCAAGGCTCGCTGCTCTCGTTCGTCCCGCCGCTCTCCGATTCGGGTTGGATGCCGCTGACCTCGTTCTTGGTCTTCATCGCCGTCTCGTGGTGGGCGTCATCCTACCCCGGCGCCGAGCCCGGCGGTGGCGGGTACGTCGCGCAGCGCATCTTTGCGGCCAAGGACGAAAAGAACTCGATCATGGCGACACTGTTCTTCAACGTCGCGCACTACGCGCTGCGGCCGTGGCCCTGGATCCTCGTCGCGCTCTCGGCGCTCGTCCTCTATCCGGGCGGAGTCCGCAATGCCGCCGGACAGCTCGATCCGGAGCTTCTCTACGTTCAAACGATGATCGATCATCTCCCGATCGCGCTGCGCGGGTTGATGATGGCGGGGTTTCTCGCGGCCTACATGTCGACGATCGGGACGCATCTCAATCTCGGCGCGTCCTACATGACGAACGATCTCTACCGCCGCTTTCTGCGCCCCGGCCGGTCGGAGTCGCATTACGTTTGGATCTCGCGGGCGGCGACGCTTCTGGCGATGGTTCTGGCGGCGCTCGTGACGAACTTCATGGACTCGGTCAGCGGCGCGTGGACGTATCTGATCACCTTCACGGCGGGCGTCGGCCCGGTGATGATCCTGCGCTGGTACTGGCCGCGGCTCAACGCCTGGAGCGAGATATCGGCGCTCCTCTCGTCCGGGATCGTCGCGACCGCGCTCAAAGTGAGCGGCGCGTTCGCGGGGCCGAACGAGGTCGCACACAGCCTGCTCGTAACCGTCGCCGTCACGACCGTCGTTTGGCTCGGCGTCACGTTCGCAACCGCGCCGGAGCCGCCGGCGACGCTCGCGGCGTTCTTCGCGAAAGTCCATCCCCAAAACGAAGATCTGCGACTCGGCTTGCGCGATTGGGTCGCGGGCTGCGGCCTCGTCTACGGCTCCCTCTTCGGAATCGGAAAGCTTTGCTTGGGTGAGAACGCCATAGGATTCGCCTTTCTGGCGCTCGCGCTGCTCTGTCTGTACGTGATCGCACGCGACCTCGACCGGCGCGTCCCCGGCCTGAGCGCGCGCGCCGTCGCGGCCGCCGCGCTCGCCCTGCTCTTCGTCGCGATCCCGGCCGGCGTTCGCGCGGCCGACGACAAGGTGCTGGCCAACGTCAAAGGGAGCGTGAGCTACGAGAAAGGCGGCAAAGCAACGCCGCTCGCGCTCGACTCGACGATCGCGCTTGCGGACAAAGACGTCGCCGTCACGGGGAGCGCCTCGCTCGGCCGCGTTCAGCTCCCCGACTCGTCGATCGTGACCCTCGCTTCGATGACGCGCGTCGAGCTCTCGTTCTTCAATCGCAGCGATATCGCGAGCGCGCAGTTCGTCGTCTATCAAGGGAAGACGCGTTTCAAGGTCGAGCATCCGCAGGGCGCAAAGGCGAACTACACCTTTGTGACGCCGACCTCGACGATCTCGGTGCGCGGCACCGAAGGCGATATCGCCGTCGACGATCAGTCGCTGACCGTGAACGTCTACTCGGCCGCCGAACCGGTCAGCGTCACGTTCAAAGACGGTCAAGTGAAAGTCGTCGCCGCCGGACAATCGCTCGTCGCGCAGATCGTGAACGGGATCGTGCAGGCGCAAGTCGGCGCGCTCACGCAAGCCGCCGTCGACAAGTTCAACGAGCTCGGCGTCCCGACGAATTGGGATCAGCTCAAGAACCAGCTGCTCAACCGCGCGGGGATCCCGTCGATCCCGCGTCCGCGGCTTCCGTTCTAGCCGCTTAGACGGGAGCGAAGACCGCTTTCACGCGCCGAGCGAAGAGCGCTTCGATTTCCTCCAGATACGCGTCGAGCGCAGCCTGTTCGATCGTGGCCGAGCGATCGGCCGTCTCAACGAGCTCGTGATCGACGTGATGGAGCAGCTCGACCTCCTCACCGCTGAGGTGCGCGTGGTCGAGGATTTGCATCATTTGCTGATTCGTGAACTCGCACATCAAAAGGACGCGCTCGAGCCGCGCCTCCACCGACCCGGAGAGCGATCCAAGGCGGTCTCGCAGCACGCTGAGCGCCTCGCCGACGTACGCGCGAACCTGCTTGTCGACGAGATGCCGGTCGTCTTCCTCCGCATAATCGGCGTAAGCCGGGATCCGCACGTGGAGGTACTCGAGATCTTTCATCCGCGGCCCAGATTGTACGGCCTGGGGCTTCCAACCTCGCGCCGGCGGTCACAAAAAGCAGGCATTCGGCGGGTCCCCTCCCCGCAAGGCGATAACATGGAGTGATGTTTTGGGCGCTGCTGGCGGCCGCTATGGCTGCCGTAGCAGTCGTGGTCGCCATCCGCGGTGCCCGCAGAGTCGTTGCGGCTCAGCGGGAGACCGTGCGGATTCGCTCGGTCTTTTCGCGCTACATCGCCCCCCATGTCCTCGAGGAGCTCATCGAGCGCCACGATCCCCGCGTCCTCTCGGGGAAGGCCGGCTACGCGACGATCCTGGTCGCCCGGATCTGGAACTTCGCGCTCTTCGCCGAGCAGCTGCCGCAGAACGACGTGCTTCGCTACCTCAACGAGTTTTACACGCTCGCGGGTCGAACGATCCAGAAGAATCGCGGGATGGTCGACAAGTTCCTCGGCGACGGGATCAGCGGCGCGTTCGGCTTCCCGGTCGAGGACCCGCTCCAAGAAGAGCATGCGATCCGCGCCGCGATCGACATCGTCCGGCTCGTCGACGGGATGAATCTGCAGTGGGCATCGCAGGGTCGACGGCCGCTGCGCGTCGGGATCGCGCTCAACAGCGGGAACGTGATCGCCGGCGAAGTCGGCTTCCTCTCACGGCGTGAGTACACGGTCGTCGGGCTTCCCGCGATCATCGCTTCGCATCTGCAAGAACGCACCGAACCGATGGGCGCGTACATTCTCGTGACCGAGGCGACGCTCGAACCGGTCAAGCATTTGTTCACGACGATCTCCGCCGGGACGATCCCGCTGCGCGGGATGAAGCGGAACGCGCGCGGCTACGTCGTGCGCGGACTGGCAAAGAACGTCAGCGAGGAAGAGAATCTGCTCCTTCCGCCGCCGTCGGCGTTCGCGCGAACGCGCGTCGAAGACGCCGCCGAAGGGCGCTCGACGTGGGACAGCAGCGTCGCGGCGATGCCCGAACGCGATCCCGACGCGCCGAAACCGGAGCCGCCGAAATCGATTCCGAAACCCGCATCGAAGCCGGTCGCGCAGCCGCCGAAGCGTCCCGCGCCCGCACCGCCGCGACGTCGGTTCGACATCCCCGAAGTGAAGGGGTTCGGCGCGCTCGACGACTCGCCGGCGCTCCCCGACCCGCCGGTCGCCGAAGGCTACTACGAAGACGACAGCGGGCGTCCGCCGCTCAAGCTTCCGCCGTAGCGCCCGGCGCGCGCAAGCTTTCGACGACGGGACGTATTGCCAGCCCCTGCACGACCATCGTGAACAGAACGATCGCGAACACGGCATCGATGATGAACGTGCGCTGGTGAATACCGGCCGGTAAGCCCACCGCGAGCGCGACCGCCAAACCGCCGCGGATCCCCGCCAGCGCGATGACGTGATGCCAATTCGCGTGGCCGCGCAGAACCGCGAACGACGGGATCCCGTACGCCACGACGAGCCGCGAGACGAGAGCCGCGACGATCGCACCGATGACGAACAGCGGCTCTCCGAGCAACCGCTCGACGTGCATCGTCAGGCCCATCATCAAGAAAACCAGCGAGTTTGCGAGGAACGCGACGACCCCCCAGAACGTCTCGATCGTCGAAGCAGTCTCGCTTGACGCGCCGATCAGCGCTCGTAGCACGACTCCGGCCGTTATCGTCGCGAAGATCCCCGAGAGCCCGAGCGCGTCGGCGCCGATATACGCGCCGTACGCGACGAGTACCGTGCCGACCGTCTGCATCTCCGCGTTCTCGATCCCGCGCACGAGGAGCGCGACGGCATACGCGCACACGATTCCGACCCCGATCCCGCCGGCCGATGCGACGATCGCGTGCGCCGCAACACCGGCAACGGAACCGGTCCCGCTCATCGCGAGACCGACCAGGCCGGCGACGAGCACCGAGGCGACGGCGTCGTTCGCAAGTGATTCGCCCTCGACGATCGAGCGCAGATCGATCGGCACGTTCACGCGTCGAAAAATTGCGATCACCGCGACCGGGTCGGTCGCGGAGACGATCGCACCCGCGACGAACGCGGCGAGCCACGTCATCGGCCCGAACGAATCGAGGACCCCGGCGACGACGACCATGGTGATCGCAACCCCCGGGACGGCGAGCCAGGCGATCGTCGACCACGTTCGGCGCAGCGCGCTCATCGAGACGCCCCACGCCGCTTCGAAGAGCAACGCCGGCAAGAAGAAGAACACGAGCCCCGCTTCGAAATCGAAGGGTGCTTCGTTGCGGTTCAGCGAGATCGCGAGTCCCGCCGCAACGAGCGCGACGGCATACGGGATCCGCATCCGCTCCGCGAGGACGCCGACGACGAGCGCTCCGGTGAGCAGCACGACGAAGACGACGACGCCGAACGCGAAGGGGTGGCCCAGCTGCGAGATCACGCGCCGAGCCTCGCAACGACGTCCGAAAGAATTTCGGAGGCGGTCGCGCGGAGCGAGAGATCGACGGCGTCGGAAATCGCGGTCGCTTCGGGATTGACCTCTGCGATCCACGCATCGCGCGCGTAACGCGTCGCGAGCGATGCGGCGGGATGGACCATCGCCGACGTGCCGATGACGAGCATGACTTCGGCACGCATCGCCGCATCGGCGGCGAGCGTCCACTCGCGCTGCGGCAACGCCTCGCCGAACCACACGATCTGGGGGCGAAAGCGTCCGCCGCATTCGTGCTCGATCCGCTCGAGCGGCATCCCCCGTTCGAGCGAATACGTCGCGCCGCAACCCGTGCAGCGCGCTTCCCGCAGATTCCCGTGCAGCTCCACCACGTTCTTCGAGCCCGCCCGCAGATGCAGCGAATCGACGTTCTGCGTAGCGAGCGTGAAATCGGGGTAACGGGGCTCGAGCGCCGCGAGCGCGCGATGTGCCGCGCTCGGCGATGCTTGCCCGTGCGCGGCACGGCGTTCGTTGTACCACGTCCAGACGAGGACGGGATCGCGCTCGAACCCTGCGGGAGAGGCGAGCTGTTCGACACGATGCGTGCGCCAGAGGCCGCCGACGCCGCGGAACGTCGGGAGCCCGCTCTCGGCGGAGATGCCTGAGCCCGTGAGAACGCATACCGACCGCGCCGAAGAGAGCCGGCGCACGAGCTCGTCGATCACCTTTGCGCCCTTCGCAGGGATGCTGCGTCAATCCGCCGCGGCGGCGGCGACGTTCTCTCTGCGAGGTACGCGAGAAATGAGAGCGAAAGGGCCGCCCCGTGCAAGACGCGGGGCGCCTGATGGCGGACGTTCGAAGGCGCGACGCAGCGGCGTTCGAAGCGCTCTATGACGGCTTTGGGCGGCTCGTCTACGGGATTGCATCCCGCATGCTCGCCGATACAGCCACCGCCGAAGACGTGACGCAGTCGGTGTTCTTGACGGTCTGGACTCGGCCCGAAGCGTTCCGCGGCGGGAACGTCGGTGCATGGCTGGCGCGCGTGACGCGCAATCGCTGCCTCGACGTCCTGCGCAGCCGCGCCGCGCGGCCGTCCGCCGAGATGCCGGTCGACGTCGCCGACGAAACCGCCCTCGACGACGCAATCTTGGCGCGGCTCGACGGAGCGCGCGTTCGCTCCGCCCTCGCGCTCCTCCCCGTCGAGCAGCGCGAGCCGATCGAGATGGGATTCTTCGACGGCGTCACCCACGACGAGATCGCGCGCCGTTCGGGGATCCCGCTGGGGACGATCAAGACGCGCATTCGCACCGGACTGCGCCGTTTGCGCGAGCATCTCGCCGGAGGCGCCGCATGAGCTCGATGCAGGCTTCGCACGACGAGCTCCTCGACCTCGTCGCCGTCTACGCGCTCGGCGCGCTCGGCGCGGAAGAAGCGCGCATCGCCTCGATGCACCTTGCGGTCTGCACCGAGTGTCGCGCGGAGTACGACGCGCTGCGCCCGGCTGCCGATGCGGTAGCGTACGCCGCCGACGACCGGCTCGATCTCGTCGATTGTCCGCGGATCAAGCGGGAGATCATGCGCGCGATCCGTCCGCCGCAGCGCAGCGCGATTTTCGTCGCGTCGACCGTCGCGGCGCTCGCCGCCGCGCTCGTCTTCGCCTTCATCGCCGTCAGCGCCGAGCGCAAAGCCGCGGAGACCGACCGAACGATCGCCGCGCTCGTCGGTCCCGGCGCGCGTCAATACGACGTCTCGGCCGGAGAGATCGTGAAGTCGGGCGACCACATCTATCTGGTGATGGCGAAGCTCGCGCCGCTTCCCGCGGGCCGAGTCTACCAAGCGTGGACCCTCGCGCCCGGCGCCAAAACGATGGCGCCGAACGTAACGTTCAGTCCGAATTCGCAAGGCTTCGTCCTCGTCACGCTGACCGAAGCGGCACAAAACGTCGGAGTCGTTGCGGTGAGCGTCGAGCCGTCCGGGGGCAGTCAAGCGCCGACGACGAAACCGCTGTTCGTTCGCCCGCTCACGTAAAGGCAAGATTCACTGCTCGAACCGCTCTCCCGCGCCGCGCGCACGGAGGTCGTTGCGTACTTGACGCGGCGGCCGTACGAAAACGTCTTCTTGCAGTGGATCGTCGAAGGCGGGCTCGGGACGGCCGCCGCGTACGAGTCGGTCGTCGTCTGGCGCTCGTACAACCGGCTCGTCGCCGGCGCGGCATTCTTCGGGCCGCAGATCGTCCTCGCCGCCGAAGACGTGGCGGCGATCGACGCGTTCGCAATCGAAGCGCGCGAGCGGGCGACGGCACGGATGATCGTCGGTCCCCGTCACATCACGAACCACTTCTGGGCTCGCGTGAAAAGCTGGTACCGGGCACCGTCGCTGGTCCGTTCCTCGCAGCCGCTGTACGCGCTCGATCACATGCCGGCGGGCGGCGACGAGATCGCCGTCCGTCAAGGTCGCTCGAGCGACCTCGAAACGATTGCGGCCAATTCGGCGGAGATGATGGTCGGCGAGCTCGGCTACGATCCGCGCTTGCACCGCGCGAATTTTCTGCAAGGGATCTCCCGACTGATCGAACGCGGGTGGTGGTGGGTGTGGATCGAAGACGGCGAGCTGCGTTTTCAGTGCAACATCGGCTCGCGCACGGCGCGAACGGCGCAGATCCAGGGCGTTTGGACCCCGCCGGCGCTACGCGGTCGCGGCTACGCGACGCGCGCGATGCGCGCGATCTGCCGGCGGCTGCTCAACGACGTCCCGAGCCTTTCGCTCTACGTCAACGATTTCAACACGAGCGCGATCGAGCTGTACGAACGGGTCGGGTTCTATCGCGTCGGCGAGTTCGCGACCTACTTGTTCAACGATTAGCGGCCCTTCGCTCTCGGCGCTCGGACGAACGGCGCCGCCTGGTAGACGACGATGTACGCGTGGCTCCCGGGGGCCTTGCACGGGATGCTCGCATCGATGAAGACTTGGACGATCCGCACCCGCGGGTGTTCGGTGTTGAAGTCGACGAAAGCGCCCTCGTTGCTCGGGGGACCGCAGCCTTGCCACACGCCCGTCGTCTGATCGACGGCCGGGAAGAACGAGGAGACGAGCGGAGCGGCGGGAGCGGAAAGGGCCGTCGGCGACGCGGACGGCGACGGGGACTGTGCGAAGCCGACGGAAACCGCGCCTGCTACGAACGCGAAGCACGCAATGAGAAGCGAGACATTTTTCATCCCGCCCCGTTCGGGGAGCGCTAGGCCGCCGCCTCGCCCGCCGTGCAGCGCAGCGCGTAATGGTAGGGGAAACGCTGCGCCTCCGTAACCGCAAAACCCGCAAGCGCCAGCCGCGCTTTTGCTTCGTCGCGCGTGTAGGTGTGGTCGCGCGGAGGGCCGACCGGGCGTTCTGCTTCGGCGTACCAATCGACGACGAGCAGCATCCCTTCCGATCGCAAGAGTGCTTTGACCTGCGCGAGGTCGTCGAGGGAAAGTTCGTGCAAGACGTTGAGCGCGAACACGCGCGTCACGCCGCCTCGCAGCGCGGCGAGAGCGCCCGGCAACGCCGTTTCGATATTGCGGAGTTGCGCAAACTGCGGCTTCGCTTCGAGCAGCGCGAGCATCTCCGGCTGGTTGTCGTAAGCCACGACGCGCGCGTGCGGGAGCGCTCGCGCGATCTCGATCGCGTACGCACCGGTCCCGGCCCCGAAATCGACGATCGTCGCCGCGTCGTCCGGTGGGTCGAGGAGCGCGAGCGCATCGGCCGGCGGCAGGTAGCCGAAGCGCGCCGGATCGTCGAGCATCGCCGCCCGGGCCGGATCGAAGCGCCGCTCTTGCCGCGCTCCGTGTTCGTGTGCGTGGCGCACTACGCCGTTCCGTGAACGGTCGCCGTCGCGAGCCCGCGCAACGCCGGAGTGAACGCCATCTCGATCTCTACACAGGTCCCGCCGCGGTCGGTCGAGATCTCGAATCGATCGGCGAGCTTCTCGATGATCCCCAAGCCGTGCATGCGGTCGAACGCCGGCGGCGCGCGCCAAACGCCCTCGTCCCGAATCTCAGCGAAGAGCCGCTCCGAATCACGCTTGAGCCGGAGCGAAACCTGTCCCTCGCCGGTGCCGTAGGCGTGCGTTACGGCGTTGTTCAAAGCTTCGCCGATCGCGAGGGTGAGGTCGAATGCGCGCTCGCCTACGAACGGCAATGCGGCGAGGAATCGCCGCGTCGCTCTGCGCATCCGCTGCGCGTTGAACGGCGTCGCGGGAAGCCGGACGTCGATCTCGTCGACGTGCGGGAAGCGAAGGACGAACATCGCGGCGTCATCTTGATGGCGGCCGGTTCGCAAACTTGCCTGGACGGCAGCAGCCCGATGCGCGAACCCTTCGAGGGCCCAACGCTCGAGCGCGCGTCGCAGTGCCTCCTCGCCTTCGAGGATATCGCGCCGGTCTTCGATGACGCCGTCCGTGTACAGAACGAGCGCGCCGCCCTGCGGCAGCTCCGTGCCGACCGTCGAACATCCGAGCTCGGGAAGGATCCCCATAGGAACGCCTTCGCACGAAACGTTACGCACGTCGCCGCGTTCGTCTACGACGAGCGGCTGAACGTGACCGGCGGAGGCGCAGCGGAAGGCTAGCGTGAGCGGATCGAGGATCCCGAAGAGCGCGGTGACCATCGGTTGATGCTCCGCGACGAGGACGCGGTTCGCGAGCGCCAAGACGGCGCTCGGCTCCGGATTTTCGACCGCGGCGGCGCGCATGAGCTGGCGGACGCGATTCATCACGAGCGCGGCGTCGAAGCCGTGCCCGGCGACATCCCCGATCGCGACCGCGATCGTCCCGTCGGGAAGCTCGAAGGCATCGTACCAGTCGCCGCCGACGAGCGCCTCGCGCTCGGCCGGGTCGTAGACGACGTCGAGTCGAATCCAGGGCGACTGCGGAAGTGCGAGCGGAAGCATCGACCGCTGCAGCATCCGCGCAAGCTCTTGGTCGCGCGTGTGCGCGACGAGCCGCTCGATTGCCGTTGCGATGCGGTTCGCGACATCCTTGACGAGCGCTACTTCTTCGCTCGTCGGCTCGCCCGAACGGTCTCGCGCGAAACCGAGAAACCCGAGGTTCCCCTGCGCTCCCCTCAGCGCAGCGGCGACGAACGCGCCGGTGTCCTGCGAGGGGACGATTGCGGTCTCGGCATTTTGTCCGAGCGCGCGATCGATCGCATCGCGTTCGGCCTGACCCAGGTTGCGGCGTACGACGTCGCCGGCGCGCGTATTTCGAAGCTCCGCGAACCAGTACGCCGACCCAGGTTGAGCGGGCATGCCGGCCAGGCCCGCTGCGATGTCGCCAAGCGTCTGCGCCGCCGATGCGATCGCGCCCGCTTCCGCGAGGATCTCGTGGCGCCGCTTGAGACGGAGCAGGTCTTCGGTCGCTTTGACGGCGTCGTCGACGTCGGTGAGCGTTGCGATCCACTTCATGATCCCGCCGTGGGGACGCATCACGGCGCGCGCGCGCAGCTCGTAAGCGCGGATGCCGTCCTTCGTTCGCAGCACCGCCGGTAGCGTGAACTCGACACCGCGCGCGATCGCAGTCATCCACCCGACCGAAAACTTGCGATGATCGCTCGCCGACATCGCTTGCGTCAGCGCGTCCTCCGGCGTCAGGTTTTGCCGCGTTTCAAAGACCTCGTACCACTGGCGGCTCAAATAGTCGATCTGGCCGTTCGGACGCGCAGTCAAGACGATGTTCGGCGTCTGGTGCAAGATCTCGCCGAGACGCGGAAGTCCGCGCTCGAGCTCGTGGAGTAGGCGCGGCAGGTCTTCGAGCCGTCCCGCCATGCCGACGACCGCCTCGATCGCGTCCGTCTCCGTGAAGATCGGAAAGAAGACCATCGTCACCGGACCAACGACTTGTTCGCGTGCGCAACCGAACCGCCGCGCCAGATCGAGCCCTTCGAGACAGGCGGCACGAGCGCTCGGATCGCCGACAAACAATCGTTCCGCCGGCACGTTGGGGATTAGGCGCGTGCCGAGCGTTACGACGGCCGGGTCGGGAAACCGGGTGAGGTTTCGAATGTACGGCCGCGGCATCTGGGACTAGGAGCCGACGGCGAACGAAACGACGCGAAGTTTCTTCCCGTCCAGCTCGATCTCGCGGACGGAGGGAGCTACTTCCCTACCGTCGCGCAGCCGGATCGGCGACGAAAAGTTGCCGTCGGGGTTGATCGCGCGCTCGCTATCGAGCGCCGGGCTTACGTAAACGGGCTGCTTGTCGTTGAAGATCGCGACGAGCTCGTTGCGGCTCTCGAGCGCTCGCGCGAGCGCATCGCGCTCGAGCGCCAGCCTACTGACTCGCTGCTCGCGGGTTTCGTTGACTCGCTCGAGGTCGGTGCTGCGCGACTGCAGCTCGTCGTTCGTCGTGTTCAATTCTTCGACCGTCGCCTGAAGCTCCTCATTCAGGGTCTCCAGCTCTTCGTTGGTCGCCTGCATCTCTTCGTTGAGCGTCTCGACCTCCTCGTGCGACGAGGCGGCTTCTTCGGCGTTGATCAGCAGCTGTTCGTTCATCGTTCGGAGCTCGGAGTTCGCCATCGTCAGGTCGTCGTTCGCCTTGAGCAGATTCTTCTGACGCTGCGTCATTTCGTTGGCGCGCTTTGAGAGCTCCTCGAGCTTTGCCGTCTGGTCGTCCCTGATCCGTTTTATCTCCGCCTGAACGGCCGCCTCGCCGGTAACGTCGATGAGCAGGAGAGCGACGCCTTCGGCGCGGTTCGCGGGTGAAGGATCGAAGAGCGCTTGAACTCTAATCGTTCGCCGATCGCTGCTTTCGGCTCCGATCTCGAAATTGACGTGCTCCGTCGACTCGCCGCGGAACGCGGCGTCGATCAAGCCCCGCAAAGCCTCGCGGTCGACGCCTTGCGAGGCGTGGATGAGGTCGTCGCCGACGCCGACGCCGTGGATTTGCAAGATCGCGCGCGCAGCCGGATTGAGCGTGAGGATGTCGTAGCGGCGATCGACGACGACGACCCCTAGGGCCGACGAGAAGACGACTCTTCCGACCGTTTCTGCGGCGGTCGGACGGAAGTCGAGCCCGCGCGGCGCCAGGTTCGGGGTCCGGGACGAAACGGAGTGGAGGCCTCCACCCGCGCGAAGGTCCGGGACGGCAGGCGTGTCCTTGAAGCGGGTCGGTGGAATGAGGATCCGCTCGCCGACGCGCTGATAGATCTTGAGGGGGCTGTCGACTTGCTCGAAATATTGTGGGAACGGCGTCGTCGACTCGGCTCGGCCGAGCACGAGATAGCCCTCGTTGCGTAGCGCGAACGCGAAAAGCTGCAGCGCCCGCGTCTGCAGCTCTTTCGTGAAGTAGATGAGCACGTTGCGGCACAGCACGAGGTCGATACGGGGAAACGGCGCTCGCTGAGCGAGATCGTGCTGCCCGAAAACCGTCATGTTCCGGATGCGTTTTCCGACCTCGTACGATTCGCCCATGCGCACGAAGTAGCGCTGAACGAGCGCAGGCGGAACGTCGCGCAACGCTTCCTTTCCGTAGATCCCGCGCCGCGCGAAGGCGACCGCATCCTCGTCGACGTCGGTCGCGAAGATTCGCACCTGCGGGTTGTTGGCGGAGAGAAGCTCGGCGCACAACATCGCGATCGAATACGGTTCTTCGCCGGTCGAGGCTCCGGCGGACCAGATTCGAAGCTCGCCGTTGTGGTCGGCGGCCTGCTCCATGAGCCGCGGAAGCAAGGTCGACCGCAGTTCCTCGTAGAGCGGCGCGTCGCGAAAGAACTCTGTAACCTTGATGAGGAACGCGCTCACGAGTTTCTGGTAGCCGTCCGGATGGCGCTGCAGAAAATGCATGTACTCGGCAAGCGTGTCGCAACCGCTCGCGACCATGAGACGCGAGAGCCGCCGCATGATCGTCGGCATCTTGTACTGCAGGAAATCGATCCCCGTTCGATCCCGCATCTCGGTGAGCAACGAGCGCAACATGCTCTGCTGGTCCGGCTCTTGCGGCGCTTCGGTTTGGCGCAGCAACATGGAGATCAGCGCGCCCATCTGTTCGGGACGCGCAATGAAATCCACGACGTTCGGCGGGATCAGCTGCGGTAGCGACGGATACGACGCCGACGAAGGGTCTTGCACGATGACGGTCCCGCCGTGCTCTTTGACGTTGCGCGCGCCGGCGAGCCCGTCGCTTCCGAGACCCGAAAGCACGATCGCGATGGTGCGGTCGCCGTAGCGTTCGGCAGCGGTCGTGAACAGTTTGTCGATCGACGGTTTCGCGCCGGCGCGGGCTTCGAGATACGGATTTGCCGCGTGGTCGAGGATCGCCACGTCGTGGTTCGCGGGGACGACGTAGACGGTTCCGTCGACCAGTTCTTCGCGCGTCTCGACCATCTTGAGCGGAAGAGAGCTGTGCTGCGCGAGGATCTGATCGAGATGCGAGGCGCGCGTCGGATCCAAGTGTTGGGCGACGACGACCGAGGCTTGCAGGTTTTCGGGAAGGCCGGCTACGAGCGACCGCAGGGCATCGATGCCGCCGGCCGACGAGCCGGTGACGATGAGGTAAGACTCGTTATTCGTGGGCGGAGTGTCGGCGTGCATTTGGCTGTGCGCCGTGGGTATACAATGGTACGGGCGCCCCTTGGGACGCCTTCTGCGAAAGGCTCACCCTTCATGCCCCGAACCCCCCTCGTCGTCGTAGGTGCGTCCGCAGGAGGCGTTGAGGCGCTGCAGCAGCTCCTGCCCACGCTCGGGCGGGACCTTCCGGCGGCAGTTGCAATCGCGCTCCACCGCCTGCCTGCGGAAGACGGCGATCGGCTTCCCGGGATTCTGGGAAAGCATGCGAACCTTCCCGTCGGCAGCGTACGTGACGGCGAGCCGATCCGCCCGGGACGCGCGTACGTCGCGCCGGCGGGCTTGCACCTCGAGATTGAGGACGACGTCTTTCTTCTGAGCGCGGGTCCGCGCGAGAACTTCTCGCGGCCGTCGATCGACGTTCTTTTCCGCAGCGCCGCGGAGGCGCACGGCCGCAAGGTCGTCGGCGTCCTTCTCTCCGGACTGCTGGACGACGGGAGCGCCGGCCTCGCCGCAATCAAAGCCGCGGGCGGGTACACGATCGTTCAGGAACCGGCCGACGCGCTCTTCGGCGATATGCCCCGGAACGCGATCGCAAACGTCCAGATCGATCGGGTTGTACCGGTGGAACGCATGGCAGAGGCGATCGTCGCCGCGCTCGAGGAGATTGCGATTCCGCTGGGACGTCGTCGCGAGCCGCGAGTCAACGAGCCCTCACAGTTCTCGTGCCCCGATTGCGGCGGCGTCTTATGGAAGCTCGAGGAAGACGGCGTCCTGCACTATCGCTGCCGAACCGGACACGCGTATTCGCCGTCGGGCCTCTTCGCGCAGCAAGACGAGGCTTTGGAAGCGGGTTTGTGGACCGCGGTTCGAGCGCTCGAGGAACGCGCCGAGATGAGCGAGCTGCTCGCCAAGCGCCTTGAGAATCGCGGGCTGCGACCCGCCGCGCAACGTCTCGAGGAGCGAGCGCGCGTCGCCCGCGAGCGCGCGGACGTCGTGCGCAAGACCGTGACCGACCTCGTCGACCGGCGCGAAGCAGTCGAAGCGAACGAGCTCAGTACCGGCGCGTAAGGGTCTCGACCGCCTCTTGCACGGTGCGGAAGGTGTGGTCCTCGCCGAGACAGGCGATGAGGCCGGTCCGCAGCGCCGAATGCTGCGCCTTCGGATTGATGAGCCGCGCGAGCGCAACGTCGATGTTGCGCCGGCGAAATCGCTCGATCGCTCGCTGCAAGTTCGCCGAGCCGGTGAAATCCAGATCGAGGATACTGCTTCCCTCGATGACGACCAAGCGCGGATTCGGAGCGGCGTCGACGATCTCGGAGAGCCGGTCGTTCAAGTACTGGGCGTTGATGAAGTTGATCGCCGCGGCAGGATTGACGACGACGACGCCGGGGACGCGCTCGTAGGGAGTATTCTCGACCGGAGACCACCATACGGTCGTGCCGGGTACATGGAACAGCTCGATCGCCGGCGGGCGCATAACCACGCGCAACCCGTGCGTGAGCGAGAGCAGGATCGCGAGCAGCATCCCGGTTTGGATCGGGAGCAAAACGACGAGAACGCCCCCGGC
>JAFAMS010000035.1 GCA_019233165.1 Vulcanimicrobiota bacterium
TCATGATAAAAAGCGCGAGCCGGGTTCCGTTATCGGCTCACCGGCTTTGCACTGCGGGCACTCTTCTTGCGCGTAGGATGCGATCGGCAGGTCGACGAGTGCGATCGTCGGCACTCCGAAGTCGACCGGCTCGCGCCGGACGATGACCCCCAGCGCGACGGGCGTAGCGCCGGAGGCGCGCACCACGTCGAGCACTTCGCGCACGGAGAGCCCAGTCGTGACGACGTCCTCGACGACCAGCGCGCGATCGTTCGGCCCAAGACGGAATCCGCGGCGCAGTGTCGCGATGCCGTTTTCTTTCTCCACAAAGATCGCGCGTAAGCCGAGCTGTCGAGCGACCTCGTATCCCAAGACGATTCCGCCTACGGCCGCGCTGACGACGACGTTCGGCTTCGCCGCGGGATCGAGCCGTGCAATCATGAGGCTTGCAACGCGCTCGACCAATTGCGGCTGCTCGAGAATGCGAAATTTCTGCACGAATTCAGGACTGTGCCGCCCCGAGGAAAGCCGGAAATGACCTTTCAGCAAGGCGCCGCGTTCTTGGAGCAACTCGATCATGCCGGAACCAAATCGCGCAGAATCGCTTGAGCCGTCGCGCGCATGTCGGCGGATTCCAGGATCGGACGCCCGACGACGATATAGTCGGTTCCCGCCTCGCGCGCTTCACGCGGCGTCATGACGCGCTTTTGATCGCCGTGCGGCGATTCCGCCGGACGAATCCCCGGGGTCAGCGTCTTGAAGTCGGTTCCGAAAAAGCTCTTGAGATCGCGCACTTCTTGCGGACTGCAGATCACGCCCGAACAGCGCGCGTCGCGTGCCAGCGCCGCCAAGCGAATTGCATTTTCGCCGGGACCGCCGGTGAGGCCAAGCTCGCGCAGATCTTCGGGCGCGATGCTGGTGAGAATCGTGACGGCGAAGATCTCAGGCGGATCGATCCCCAGCTCGGCGGCACGTTGTTCGGAAGCTTCGACCGCCGCTTGCATCATCTCGCTCCCGCCGAGTGCGTGCACGTCGATGATGCGCGCTCCCGGGCGCACCACCGCGCGAATCGCGCGCGCCACGGTATTTGGGATATCGTGCAGCTTGATATCGAGGAAGTACGTTTGCCGGCGTTGCTCGATCTCGTCGCGTATCGCATCGCCGTAGGCGCAAAAGGCTTCGAAGCCGACTTTATACACGATCGGCAAGCCGTCGAGCGCGTCGAGCACGCGACGCGCGTCCTCGAACGCGGGGACGTCGAGCGCCACGATCAGTTCGGGTGCGTTCATCCTGCGTCGCCCTCGTATTCGTCCGGGCTGCGGAGACCGACGTTCGCTTTTCCGACGATCTCGTCCAGCGAGCCGTGGTTATGCTCCCGCAAATATTCTTCCAGCTCGCCGGCGATACGCGCGGGAATGCGCGGGTCGGTGAAGTTCGCGGTACCGATCGAAACGGCCGATGCGCCGGCCAAGAAGAATTCGAGTGCATCGCGCGTTGTTTCGATGCCGCCTTGGCCGACGATCGGTATGCGCACGACGCGTGCGACTTCGTACACCGCCAGCACGGCGATCGGACGAATAGCGGGACCGGAGAGTCCTCCGGTAACGTTTCCGAGTCGCGGTACGCGCCGCTCCACGTCGATCGCCATGCCGCGCACCGTGTTGATGACGGCGAGCGCGTCGGCGCCGCCGGCTTCGGCCTCGCGCGCGATGGCCGCGATGTCGGTGACGTTAGGCGAAAGCTTCACGATCAACGGCTTCTTCACGACGGCGCGAACCGCTCGGACGACTTGCGACGTGAGTTGCGGACTGCAGGCGAAGGTCTCGCCCTCCGAAGCGACGTTCGGACACGAAATGTTGACCTCGAGTGCATCGACTTCGTCGCGCGCAGCAAGCCGGCCGGCGACGTCGACGTAATCCTCGAGCGAAAAGCCGGCGACGCTGCCGATGACGGCGCACGGCCGGTCCGCAAACTTGTGCACCTCGTGCTCGAGATAGTAATCGATCCCCGGATTCTGCAAGCCGATCGCATTCAGCATCCCGCCGGGCGTCGTCACGAGCCGCGGTCCAGCGTTGCCGAGCCGCGGATGGCGGGTGACGCTCTTGAGCACGACCGCACCGATGCGCGCCAGATCGACGAACGGCGAGTACTCCTCGCCCGATCCGTAGCAACCGCTCCCCATGAGGGTCGGATACTCGAGCTCGAGTTTACCAAGCCGGACGGACAATCGCGGCTTCGCTCGCTCCATCACCATTGAAGCTCACGCGCCCAGAAGACGGGCCCCTCTTTGCAGACGCGCGCATGCACGTAGGGTCGCGGTTCGGCCTCGGACGGCGCCGGGAAACGCGGCGCTTGCGCGCTCGAGCGATCGAGTGGTACGACGCAACCCCAGCATGCGCCGACGCCGCAGCCGAATGTTTCTTCGAGTGAAAGCTGCGCCGGAATGTTCCGCGCATTGGCGAGCGCATGCACGGCGCGCAGCATCGGTCCCGGTCCGCACGCCAGCAGCAAATCGTGGGATGCATCGCGCAAGAGATCCGTGACGTAACCGCGATGCCCGAGCGTGCCGTCTTCGGTTGCGACGCTCACCGTGCAACCGGCCTTCGAAAATATGTCCGCATCGACCAACGCTTCCGCGGTGCGCGCACCGTAGTACAACGTTGTCCGAGCTCCCATTTTCACGCAGCGCTCGGCGGCCAAAAGTACCGACGCGAGACCGACGCCGCCGGCGACGATTCCGACGCTGCTTGGCACTGAGTCGAGAAAGAATCCGTTGCCTAGCGGACCCAGCAAGTCCAGTTGCTCACCAATACTTAACAACGCTAATTCGTCGGTGCGCGGACCGGCGACGACGATCATTACACTTGCAATTTGATCGCGCGCTTCGTATACTGCGAGCGCTGTTGC
>JAFAMS010000234.1 GCA_019233165.1 Vulcanimicrobiota bacterium
GTTCGGCGCTATCTTCGGCGTCTTTGTCGAACCGCAGCCCGACGAGGTGCGGCTCGCCCTCGACCTGATCCCCGGTCTGCGACTCCAATTCAGCGGCGAGGAGCCGCCCGAGGTCTGCGAGGGACTCGCGAACGGCACGTACCTCAAGGCGCTGCATCTCGGCGGCGAGCGCGACGAGCGTGCGGTCGTTGCCGCGGCGGCGTCGTACGTTCGCGGCTTCCCGATGTTCGACACCTGGCATCCCGATAAGCGCGGGGGGACGGGGGTGCCGTCCTGGTCCCGACTGGCCGCGGTCGGGAGTCTTCCTTCCGAGTTTGCAGTTTCAGGCGGCCTCACGCCCGAAAGCGTAGGTGCGTGCGTTCGGCTCGTACACCCGAGCGCGGTCGACGTGCGGTCTGGCGTCGAGCGCGAAAGCGACGGACGCAAAGACGAGGGGAAGATGCGCGCGTTCGTTCGCGCGGTAAGGGAGGCCGATGCACAAGCCTGACGAGCGTGGATATTTCGGGGACTTCGGAGGGCGTTGGGTCCCCGAGGTCTTGGTCGCGCCGCTCGCCGAGGTCGAGAAGGCGATGAACGAAGCTTTCGGCGATCCGACGTATTGGGAAGAGTTCCATGCGCTCCTCAGCGAGTACGTCGGGCGTCCCTCCGCCCTCACGGTGGCGCATCGATTCGGTCAACCGCGGAACGCGACGATCGCGTTCAAGCGCGAAGACCTCAACCACACCGGCGCCCACAAGATCAACAATACGATCGGGCAAGCGCTCCTCGCCAAGCGAATGGGGAAACAGCGCTTGATCGCCGAGACCGGCGCCGGGCAGCACGGCGTCGCCGTCGCGACGATCGGAGCGAAGCTGGGGATCCCGGTCGACGTCTACATGGGCGCCGTCGACGTCGAGCGCCAAGCGCTCAACGTTTACCTCATGCGGCTCCTCGGCGCGACGGTGCATCCGGTGACCGGCGGGACGCAGACCCTCAAAGATGCGACGAACGAAGCGTTCCGCGTCTGGGCGGCGCAGTGTGAAGACACGTTCTACGTGATCGGGAGCGTCGTCGGCGCGCATCCCTATCCGTTCATGGTCCGCGAGTTTCAGCGCATCGTCTGCGACGATGGCCGAATTCAGTCGCAAGGACGCTTCGGCCGTCTCCCCACCGATATCGTCGCGTGCGTGGGCGGAGGGAGCAACGCGCTCGGAATCTTCACCGCGTTCATCGATGACGACAATGTGAACCTATGGGGCGTAGAAGCCGCCGGAAAGGGGACGAACACCGCCGAGACGGCGGCCCCGCTCGCCGTCGGGAGCGTCGGCGTCCTGCACGGTTCGCGTTCGTTTCTCTTGCAGACCGCCGAAGGTCAGGTGAAGCCGACCCACTCCATCAGCGCCGGCCTCGATTACCCGGGCGTCGGACCCGAGCACGCCTACTTGAAGCAAAGCGGCCGCGCGAAGTACGTCGCCGTCACCGACGACGAGGCTCTCGCGGCCTTTCACGCTTGCGCCGCATCGGAAGGGATTATCGCAGCGCTCGAGAGCGCGCACGCGCTCGCGTACGCGCAGCAGCTCGCGAAAGAACGCGGTGAGGAGGGCTTGATCGTGGTTTGCATGAGCGGACGCGGTGACAAAGACGTCACCCAAATCGAAAAGCTCGACGGCAAGGCCCTCGTCGCCGAGGTAACGGGATAATGGCCACGCTGCTCGACGACGCGTTTGCGAAAGCGAAGAAAGAAGACCGCTGCGCCCTGATCGCCTACGTCGTCGCCGGCGATCCCGATATGGAGACGACGCGGGCCGTGCTCGACGCCGTCGTGGAGGCCGGCGCCGACATCATCGAGCTGGGTGTTCCCTACGGCGATCCGCTCGCCGACGGGCCGACGATCGCCGCGGCGGGCCAACGTGCCCTCGCTGCGGGCGCCACGCTCGAGAACATCTTCCGGCTGATCCCCGGGACCAAAGCCCCCGTCGTCCTGTTCACGTACGTCAACCCGGTCCTGCAATACGGCGTCGAGAAATTTGCGCTCGCGGCGAAGCGTCACGGCGCGGTCGGCGTGATCGTCCCGGACGTCTCGCTCGAAGAGCTCGAGCCGATCCGGGAGGCGATTCGCAAGAACGGTTTGATCATGCCGCTCTTGATCTCGCCGACGACTCCCGACGAGCGAGCGAAGAAGATCACCCAGACCAGCGAGGGGTTCAATTACATCGTCTCGCGGCTCGGCGTCACCGGGAAAGATGCGGTCGACGTCGAGGGACTCAAGGACCATGCGGCGCGCGTGCGGCGGATGACGGGATTCCCGATCGCTGCGGGGTTCGGGATCAGTAAGGCGCCGCAGATCGTCGCGATCCGCGACTCCGTCGACGGCGTGATCGTCGGAAGCGCGCTCGTCGAGGCGTATGCTTCGCAGAAAGGTGCCGCCGCCGCGGCGGCCGGCGCGTCGCGACTTGTACGCTTACTTCGGCTCGCCTGCAAACGCGCGGCCCCGGCCGCAGCAGGCGCGAAAGGATAGATTACTCGGTGAAGACTCGTTCTCTGGCTCTTGCCCTCGCGCTCGCCTTCGCGGCGGTCGTGGCCGGACCGTCGGTATCGGCCGTGCGCGCCGCCGACGACACGATCGTGTTCGGCGCCGCCGTCTCGCTGACGGGCTCGCTCGCAAAAGAAGGCCACCTCACCCAGGAGGGCTACGATTTCTGGAAGGACTGGATCAACGCGCACGGCGGGATGAAGGTCGCCGGCAAGACGTATAAGGTGGACATCAAGTATTACGACGACGAATCCAGCCCGCAGACCGCGGCCCGTCTCGTCGAAAAGTTGATCGACCAAGATCACGTCGGCTTCATCCTCGGCCCATACGGCTCGGGAACGACGTTCTCGGCGGCCGCAGTCGCCGAGCGTAAGAAGGTTCCGATGGTCGAAGGGAACGGCGCCGCAGAGCGGATCTTCAACCAAGGCTACCGGTACACGTTCGGGATCCTCTCGCCGGCGCGCCGGTATCTCGAAGGGATCGTCGACATGGGGAAGGCGCAGACGCCGAAACCCAAGACGCTGGCGATCAGCGCCTCGAACGATCTGTTCTCCGTCGAGGTCCAGCAGGGCGTCGTCGACTACGCGAAGGCTCACGGCATCGACGTCGTCTACACCGCGAAGTATCCCGAGAACTCGACCGACGTCTCGGCAGTAATCAGCGCGATCAAGGCGGCGCACCCCGACATCATTCTGAACGCAGGGCACACCAACGATGCGCTGCTCGTTCACAAGGGACTGAAAGAGCAGAACGTCCAGGCGATGATCTACGGGTATTCGGTCGGACCGGATACGCCGGACTTCCGAAACGCGCTCGGCCGCGACGCGAATTACGTCTTCGGTTCGGCGCAGTGGTCGGACGCGGTCAAGTACAAGGGCGAAAAGGGGTTCATCCCGAGCGCTCCTCAGTACGCCGCAGAGTTCCAGAAGAAGTTCGGACACAAGCCGGACTACCACAACGCCGAGTCGACTGCGGCCTGCCTAGCCTTTCAGTACGCCATGCAACGCGGCGGGTCGCTCGACACGGAAAAGGTTCGCGACGCGCTGGCGAAGCTCGACGTCACGACGTTCTTCGGAATCCTCAAGTTCGATTCGCGCGGCCTGAACGTGTTCAAGCCTATGGTCGTCAACCAGATCCAGAACGGCGAACTCGTGACGGTCTGGCCGGCCGGTCTGGCGCAGGCGAAAGTCGCGTGGCCGACCCCGGTTTGGGCGAAGCGATGAGCTAGCCCGGCGCTTGCAGCTCTTCTTTCAGGACCTCGTCAACGGGATCCTCACCGGCGGAATCCTGGCGTTAGTAGCGCTGGGATTCAGCCTTGTGTGGGGGATCATGAACATCATCAACCTCGCGCACGGCACCTTCATCATGCTCGGTGCCTACGTGACGTATCAGCTGTTCGTGAGCTTCCATTTGGATCCGTTCCTGTGCATCCCGATCGCCTTCGTCGTCCTCTTCGCGCTCGGCTACGTGACGCAGCTCTCGATCATCAACTACGTAGTCCGCGCACCGGTGCTGACGACGTTCTTGCTCACGTTCGGGCTCTCGCTGCTCCTCGAAAACGTCATCCTGTTGATCTGGACGGGCGACACGCGTTCGGTGACGACCGGCTACTCCGGCGCGCATTTGGACGTCGGTGGGATTACGATCCCGCTGGTGAAACTGCTCACCCTCGTGATCGCCTTGGCGATCGGCGGGCTCACGCAGCTCTGGCTCGCTCGTACGAAACTCGGTCGCGCGATCCGGGCGACGTCGATGGACGTCGGCGCCGCCCAGCTGACCGGCGTTCGGGTCGCGCACGTCTACGCGATCGTCTTCGCGCTCTCGGCCGGACTGGCCGGCGCGGCGGGTTCGCTGATCTCGGTTTCGTACGCGTTCAGCCCTTCGAGCGCGACGCCGTTTTTGATCAAAGGCTTCATCGTCTGCGTTCTCGGCGGGCTTGGAAGCGTCCAGGGCGCGCTCGTCGGCGGGCTCGTCTATGGGATCGTCGAGACGTTCGCATCGCAGTACATCGGCGCGGGATACGCCGATGCCGTCGCGCTCGCGGTCCTGCTCGTCATCCTGGTGTTTCGCCCGACCGGAATCATGGGCCGGGCAACGGCATGATCGGGATCGCCGGCAACCGCGTCGCAATCCTCGTCGCTGCGCTCGCGATGCTCGCGCTGCTCTTCGTCCCGCTCGCGAAGAGCGATTACACGAACGCCCTCTTTCGCGGGATCTTGATGTACGGGGCGATGAGCTACGGGTGGAACGTGATCGGCGGCTACACCGGCTACGTCTCGTTCGGGAACGTCGTTTTCTTCGGGATCGGCGCGTATGCGGCCGCGCTCCTCGCGACGCACGGGATCACCGACATCGGGCTCTCGATCGTCGCCGCAATGGTCGCCGCCGCGCTCTTTGCAGTCGTCCTCGGGATCCCCGTCTTGCGGCTCCAAGGACACTACTTCGGAATCGCGACCCTCTCGATCGCGCTTGCAGCGCAGGACCTGATCTCGAACATCGACGCGTTCGGCGCGACAAACGGTCTCTCGCCGAAAGCCGCCACCCTCTTCGGCGCGGCGGTCCCCTACGTCGTCACGTATTACGCGATGTGGGTCGTCTGCGCGCTCGCACTCGCCGGGACCTACGCCGTTTCGCGCTCGCGCCTCGGCTACGCGCTCGTTGCGATCCGCGAGAACGAAGGCGCTGCCGCCGTTCTCGGGATCAACCCGACGAAGTACAAGGTCATCGCGTGGGCGATCTCGGGGATGATGGGCGGGGGCGCCGGGGCGGTCTTCGTCTACGCGAACAGCTACATCGACCCGGCTACGGCGTTCGCGGTCGACAACAACGTCTTCCCGATCGTGATGGCGCTTCTCGGCGGAGTGGGGACGGTAGCGGGCCCGCTGCTCGGCGCATTCATTCTGACGGCGATCAACGAGACGCTTTGGAACCATTTCCCGTTCATCCACACGCTCTTCTTCGGTGCGGTCATCGTCATCGTCGTCCTCTTCCTGCCGCGCGGTTTGCTCGCGCTGATCGCGGCCCGCCGGAGTTGGTCGCTTTACGTCCAGCATCTGCGAGCGTATCGGGTATGAACGGCGAATTCTTACGGATCGACGAGGTCGGGATGCGCTTCGGCGGCCTGCGCGCGCTCGACGGCGTGAGCTTTGACGTCGAGCGCGGGACGGTGCTCGGCCTCATCGGCCCAAACGGCTCGGGAAAGACGACGCTGATGAACGTGATCAGCGGCGTCTACAAGCCGAGCGCGGGGAGCGTCCGATTCAAAGGAACGGCGATCGCCTCGCTCCCGAGCTACGAAGTCTGCAATATCGGGATCGCGCGAACGTTTCAGATCGTCCGGCCGTTCGCGAACCTCACCGTCTTAGAAAACGTCGCGGTCGGAAGCATGTTCGGGCGCGACCGCAAGCCGACCCACGAAGCGTTCGAGCGAGCCGAAGCGCTCCTAGAGACGGTCGGGCTCGCGCGCGTCGCGCGGCGGCCGGCGAGCGATCTCACCATCCCCGATCGCAAGCGGCTCGAGGTCGCGAAGGCGCTGGCGCTCGATCCGGAGGTCCTGCTTCTCGACGAGGTGATGGCCGGGCTCAACGCGACCGAGGTCGACGAGGCGCTCGAGTTGCTGCGCGCGGTCAACGCACGCGGGGTGACGCTCATCGTCGTCGAGCACTTGATGAAAGCGATCATGGCGATCTCGCGCACGATCGTCGTTTTGGTCGAAGGCCGGAAGATTGCCGAGGGCTCGCCCGCGGAGATCGCGGCCTCGCCGCAAGTGATCGAAGCGTACTTGGGGGCACGATTCGCCCAGCGCCAGCGGCAATGACGGCGCTGCGCATCGAGAACCTCAGCGCCGCGTACGGCGACACCCAGGTGCTGTGGGACGTCGGCCTCGAGATCGCCGAGGGCGACGTCGTCGCTCTGATCGGAAGCAACGGTGCCGGAAAATCGACGCTGCTCGGCGCAATCAGCGGGCAGGTAACGGTCGTCGGCGGTCGTGTTTCCTACGGCGACGAGGAGCTGACGTCGAAGGCTCCCGATGCGATTGTGCGCACCGGTGTGGTGCAAGTGCCGCAAGGCCGCCGCCTCTTCGGCTCGCTAACCGTTCGCGAGAATCTGCTGATGGGCGCGTATCTCCGCGACGACGGCAAGGTCGCCGCCGATCTCGAACGGACGCTCGAGCTCCTCCCGCGGCTGC
>JAFAMS010000273.1 GCA_019233165.1 Vulcanimicrobiota bacterium
CTGCCCTCGTCGCGCTCTGCTTGCCGCTGGCCGCGGCCGCGCAAACGACGCGAGGCACGGTCTCGGGGACGATTGCTGCAGACGACGGCACGCCGGTCGCCGGTGCGAGCATAACGCTCGCAGGAGACGCGCACGGTTTCACGTCGACGGCGAACGCCCGCGGGCGCTTTGCGTTCGAATCGATCCCAACCGGGACCTATGCCGTAAGCGCGACGGCTCCCGGTTATCACGGCTTGAGCGGACGCACCCTCGACGTGCGCGCCGGCGACACGCGTCTCGACCTAGTTCTCGCACGGTCCTCGACCAGCTCGCTCACGACGATCGGTCAAGTGCGCGTGAACGGCGCCGAAGCACTTTCGGCTTCGGCGGCACCGAGCGTCGTCGTCGACACAAAAGCATATGCCGCGCAAGGAACGACCCGCGTCAGCGATGCGCTGCTCGGCCTGCTCTCGACATCGGTCGTCAGGCCGCTCGGCGGCGGTGCAAACCTTCCGGCGGTGATCGCCCTGCGTGGACCGGACCCGACCGAAACGCTCGTCGACGTCGACGGACATGCCGTGAACAACGGCTCGACCGGCGACTTCGATCTCTCGCTTCTCGATCCGGCAGACTTTCAGAGCGTTCAAGTCGTCTACGGAATCGCGCCGTCGTCGCTGGTCGGGCCGAACACACTCGGCGGCGCGATCAACATCCGAACGCTCGAGCCGACCGCGACCTCGCACGCGCTCGTTCGCGGCTTCGCGGGTTCGTTTTCGAGCTTCGCCGGGACGTTGCAGGCGACGGGAACGTCGCAGCGGCTCGGGTATGCACTTTCCTTGCACCGTGTGACGTCCGCGGGTGACGTGAACGGCGCAACCGTCAGCGATGCGGAAGGCGCCGTTTCGGTCGTCGGAAGCGCGCTGGGTGCAACGACGGCGCTCGCGAAGTTGCGCTACGCGCTCGGCAACGCAGGCGGCTTCGCCGACGTCACGTTTCGCGATCAAGCCGTCAATCGCGATCTCTCCGCCGGGCTGACGTCGTACGATCCCGCCTCGGGAAGCTACGACAGCTTCGCCGGCTCGTGGCTCCAGGCGCACAACGCCGGATACGGGGTCGATCTCCAGCTTCCATTCGGTGGGACGATTGCGACGTTCAGGCATCTTACGTCGCTCGTCTCGCAGTCGGTGAGCGGTCCGGCCGCGGACACGTCCCCCTACCTCTACAATCAACGCGACCTGATCGGCGACGACACGCTCGAGTTGACGCGGGCGTATGCAAAGAGCGCACTGAGCCTCAAGCTTGCACTGCGTACGGAACATCTCGTGACCGATTTCGTCTCCGGCGCTACGACCGAACAGTCGATCGCCCGCCGAACGTTCGACGATGGACAGGCCGGAGCACAGCAAATTCCTCTCGGCCAGGTTCAGCGTTCCCTCGCGCTTCGCTACACCCTCGAGCCAACCCCGAAGCTCCACTACACGCTGGCCGCCTATTACAGCCTTTTCAGCACGTTCGGCGCGAGCCTCGATCCTCGCGCCGGATTCGTTTGGACGCCGAACGCCGACAGCGCGTTTCGCCTCTCGGCCGGCACGACGTTTCAGACGCCGCAGCTTACCGAGCTCTACGTACCGCCGGAATTCCCGGCCCCGGTCAACGGCTACATCACGATCGGAAACCCCGGCTTGCGCCCGGATCGCGCGACCGAGTACGACCTCGGTTACGAACACCTTTTCGGCGGTCCGCGCAGCCGAACGCACCTCGCGTTCGATCTGTACCAAACGAACGTGAGGACACCGGCTGCGACGTATATCCCTCCGGTGCAGTGCACGGCGCCGCCGCCTCCCGGCGAGATTCCGCCTTGCTTGAGCTATCCGGTCAACGCCGGCGGTGCCGTCTATCGCGGCTTCGAGCTCCGGGTCGAGCGCAATCTCGCACCATCGCTTGCGCTGCGCGCGAGTTGGGGCGTTGCGAGCTCGTTCTTGACCACTATTCCGTCGTCTGTGCAAAACGGTTCGCTCGTCGTCGGCGAGCAGTCACTGGGTGCGCCGCTGCACAAGGGTACGCTGACGCTCGAAGACTCGCGAGCGATTGGCCTCGCCTATTTCGCAACGCTCCTGTACGAGGGGAGCTACAACGAGCTCAACCGGCCGCCGTTCGCTACGCTGCGCGCGGGGCTCACTTGGCACGCGCGCGGGTTCGACGCCGGCGTCTATGGGACGAACCTCACGAACGTCTATGCGACGAAGTTCACGACGCTCGGGGGCGGCGTGCCGTACGGAGGAGTCGCGGTGCCGGTTCCAACCGACGCCTACGCGATCCCTCCGGCATCGATCACGTTCGTGCTGTCGCGCAGGTACTAGGGCGTCAAGTTGAATCGCTGAATGAAATCGCCGTCCTTCGATGCCCACACGGCCCAGATCGCTCGCGTCTTGGAATCGATCGCAAGCGTGTGAACGCCCGGCGGCACGGCGACTTCGGCGATTTTGACGGGAGCCGCGCCGGCTTGGAGCTTGTAGACGGTGATCGCTTGACCGCCCGCGCAGGCCAGCGTGTGCGACGAAGCGTCGAGATCGCACTGATCGACGCGCGGAAGCGCCGTCTGGCCTAGCTTGTTCCCATTGCGATCGTACGCGGAGAGAACGCCCCCGCCGCCGACGACGATCTGTTGCAACTGCGAATCGTATTGCAGCGGATGGTTGTGCTGGAGCTCCGGAGTCGAGACGATCTTCTTCAGCTTGAGCGTCGTGCCGTCGACGATCGCGAACGCGTTGCGGTCGTCGATGTTTTGGTAGAGGTCGTGCGTCTGAGGATCGACGGCAAGATATTCGATCTTCTTCGCCGGGAGCTCCAGCGTCGCGATCACCTTGAAGGTGTTGGCGTCGATCACGGTGACGTGCGGACCGTTGTCCTCGTCGACGAAGATGCGGCTGCGGCCCGCATCGTAGGCGAGCGCATCGAGCACCACCGGAAGTTCGAGCGTCCGAAGCTCCTTCATCGTCTCCGGATCGACCTCCGAGACCGTTCGATTGTCGCCGTTCGCGGTAAAGACGTGGCCGTTCTGAGGGTTCACCGCGAGCTCGCGCATCGGCCCGACGCGGACTTGGCCGATGACCGCACCGCTGTCCGCGTCGACGATCAAAAGCGCTTGGCTGCCCGCGTGCGCGGCATAGACACGCCGGCGCTGTGCGTCGACCGTCACGTAGTCGAACCCGGAGAGGATTGGAACGGGGATCGGCGGGGCGGCTGCAGCGAGCGGCATTCTATCGTTCCTTGTCGTGAAAGGTCCCGCGCTCGGCCTTGGCATCGAGCTCGAGATCCTCGAGATAGTAGTAGACGATCTTTCGATCGTCAAAGCCGACTTTAGCGAGCTGCCTGCCTGCGATCTCGACGACCTCATGAATGTGACCGGTCTGTCCGGCATAGCTATAGTTGACGTCGGAATATTCGGCATTCCCCGGCTTGGGACGGGGAACGGCTGCGGTGCCGCGCAGCGGCGTTTGATGGCGATGCTTGCTCAAAGGGACCTCCGGGGGAACCAATAACCTACCCAGGCCCGGCTTCTGTGGAGGGTCGTCATGTTCATCGAGTATCACGGAAAACGGCCGAAGGTCGCAGCCTCCGCGTTCGTTGCTCCGACCGCCGTGTTGATCGGCGATGTCGAGATCGGCGAGGAGTCGAGCGTCTGGTTCGGCGCTGTGCTGCGCGGAGACAACGGCCCGATCCGCGTCGGCGCGCGCACCTCGATCCAGGATAACTCCGTCCTTCACGTCAGCGAAGACTGCGCGACCGTCGTCGGGGACGACGTGACGATCGGACACAGCGTGACCATGGAAGATTGCACCATCGAGGATTGGGCGTTGGTGGGGAGCAACGCGGTGATCCTCAACCATGCGATCGTCGGCCGTAAGTCACTAATCGGCGCCGGAAGCGTCGTCGCGGCCGGCGCGCAAATTCCGCCGCTTACGATGGCCGCGGGCTCGCCGGCGAAAGTCCGCAAACCGCTCGAAGGCGAGGCGGTCCGCTGGTGCGAGCACGCGCCGCCCGAATACGTAAAGCTCTCGCGTTCGTATCTCCGTCAAGGTATCGGCGATCCGGAGCTCCACGAGCTCGCAGAGGCAAAGCTCTAACTCTACATATTCCAACCGAGCGTCAGCGAGAACACCTGCGGTTGGAGACCCAACAGCTCGAGCTGCGTCGCGTTACCGATCGTCACAGCCTGTTGAATCGAGGTTGTAGCCGCCGGCGCGAACTGATTGGTCGGAGTGAACAGGTTGTGACCGTAGTACCCGTAGTTCTGGACGTTTTGGTTGAAGAGATTCTGGGCGCTGATCGTGAGGTGCGTGTTCCGCGCTAGGCTCTTGGTGATGAACGCGTTGTAGAACGTATAGGCCGGTCGATTCAGCGTGTTGTTGTTTCCGATATAGAAACCCTGGATTTGGAATTCCAAGCCGTGCAAGTCGTTGAAATCGGCCGTCAGCGAACCTTTATGAACCGGGATTCCGTAGATCTGGGCGCCGTTGAGCAAGAAGGGATTGTTGCTCAAGATCGTATCGGAGATCCCGAAGTTCTGCGAAGACTGGACGTCGTAGTTGAAGTCGACGTATGCCTGCGGGACGATTCTGATGCGACCGCTGAACTCGAGTCCCCGATACAACCCTTGGGCGGCGTTGTAGACCGTCGTGACCCCGAGATACGGAAGAACCGTCGTCGCATTGAGGTTCAAGCCGCATACGCTCGAGATCTTTTGGGCGTAACCTGGGAACGTCGCCGCCAAGACGGGGTTGGTAAGCGCCTGCGGACCGAACTGCAAGATCGGCTGAATCCCGGAGAAGAGCGCGTTCGTCTCGCTCGAGACGTAACCCGTAATGTTGAGCGCCGTGTCGCCCCAGAACCGGTGCCCGTAGGCTGCTTCGTAATCGGTCGCGGTCTCGGACAGGAGACTGGGGTTTCCGCCGCTCGCGACCGGGTTCAGAAACGTGCAGCTCGGATTGAGGCTCGACGGGTTCCCGATGTTGCTGATCGCGCCGTTCGACTTGATCGATGCGGCCGGAACGCCGTCGGCGCGCCCTCCGGTCAAACGGAAGATGTCGTTCCGGGTCGGCCGGAAGACGAGCGAGAGACGCGGATCGAACGTCGTCTTCGCGGTGACGTTCGAGTATTGCAGCCAGGCATTCAGATAGACCGCCAGCCACGACGTCGGGAGATAGTTGTCGCGAATGAAGAAGCTGTAATCGCCGGAACCGAGCTCGCCTTGCGGAACGAACGCCGGCGGTGGTCCCGCGGTGAAATTGTTGCCGTACTCGCGCTGGTGCTCTACGAAGTAGCCGAAACCAAAATCGTTGTTGTGGCCGACGATGTCATCGCTCAGCAGGATCCCGGTCGTAAGGTACTGGTCGATGTACGTCCCGCCGCCGACGTAGTAGGTTCCCGTTGCATCGAGGCCGGCCGAGGTGTTCGAGTTCTTTCGATAGGCGTAGTAATTCCGGAAAACGTCGGCGGTCAGGGTCTGGATTCCCCACTTGGTCGTAAGCCGCGCGTGATAGTCTTGGAGGCTCGTCCCCCGATTGCGATCTTGGCCGCCGCCGAACGGCCCAGATGACGCCGCCGCGTATTGTTGCGCCGTGTAACAGGCGTTCGGATTGCTGTCCGTGATCACGGTGTATCCGCCAGGGCACGTCTGCGGCTGGGCCTGAATCTCGGCGAGCCGCGTATCGTACGGCAGGTTATCGTTGTCGCCGTTTCCGGTCGAGTCGGAGAGCTGGTTCCCCGCGTAGGCGGTGAACGCGAGCGACGTATACGGGCTGAAATTGTAGACCAGCTTCCCGAGGTCGTTTTGCACGCGGTAGTTGCCCGAAACCGAATACGTGTTGAGGGTCGCGTTGCAGGACGTGAGGTCGTTGCTCGCGGTGCAAGCCCCGCCGTATTGCAGGTTCAGCGAGTTGTTCGGCCGCGCGCTCTGGAAGACGTAACCGGGAGCGAAATCGGCATATGTCCCGGTGACGACGTGCCCGAAGGCGTAACCGAACTTGCCGATCGAACCGGTCGTCTTCGCCTGCGTGACGTAGGTCCCGGCGGTTCCCCAAGACTGCAGGAACTCGCCGTGCGGAGCTTTCGTCGGATTGAGCGTTTGAAAGTCGATCGTTCCGCCGATGACGTTGACGCCGTAGAGTCCGGTCGCCCCCGAGCCCATCGTCACTTGAATGTTGTTCAGAAGAAAGTACGGGGAGTTCGCATAGTTGTAGTAATCGGGGCTGAAGACGCCGATCGGGCCGACGGGGTGGCCGTCGACGAGAGGCCGGACCTCACCGAGCCCCATCCCGCGAATGTCGATGAAGGTGTCGTCGCCGACGGTATGCGGGCCGCCCGAAAGGTTCACCCCGGGGACTTGGCCGAGCGCGTCGGCGGCTTTGACGTAGCCCTGGGCCGAGAGCTGAACCGGGCTGAGATCGTGTTGAATCGTCGACGACGACGCGAGCGTGTTCCCTTGCGCCGAAACCTGCACCGAGGCGATCTCGCGCAGCCCTCGCTGCGTGCTGGTCTGCGCGCGCAAGACCGGCGTTCGCACGGTCGTGGTCTGACCGCTCGACGCAAGAACGCCGTCGACACGCGTGGGGACAAAGCCCTCGGCTCGGATCTGGATGCTGTACATCCCGCTCGGCTGGTTGGCGAACGCGTACTGGCCGTTCGCATCGGTCGTGGTCGTCGCGACTTGGTTGCTGCCGAGATAGAGCGCGATCGTCGCGCCCGCAATCGGCAACCCGGTGTCCTGAGTGACGAGCGTCCCCGAGATCGTCGCCGTTCCGCCCGGCGCGGCGGTCGTTTGAGCCCCTACGGGTGCGGCTCCTAGCGTGCTCGACGCGACGAAAACGGCAACGGCAAATAAGCCCTGGACGAGGCGCGCGCTGAGAACCGGCAAGGCAAACTCCTCAGATTTTGGCTTGAGTTGCCCTCAGGTATGGGAGACACAAATTAACGGAAGGTCATCCCCGTCTTAAATTCAGGTTGTCGCGTCCGACCGATTGGTCAGGGCGTTGCGTAGCGCGCGGACTCAGCGTATGCTACGAACTTCGTGTACTCCGGCTGGAACATCAACTTGATCGTCCCGGTTCGGCCGTTCCGGTGCTTCGCCAGGATCAACTCCGTAACGCCCGGATCCGCCGTCTCCTTGTTGTAGTAGTCGTCGCGATACAAAAACGCGACGATATCCGCTTCCTGTTCGATCGCGCCGGAATTATGCGTTACGATGTCGTCCACACAGAAGTTATGGAGCTCACCCACCGTGAGATCGTAAACGGGTTCCACGCCAACCGGCTCAATCGAGACGATCCGATCCCAGAGTACGTCGGAGAAGGCAAGGGCTTCGAGGTCGTCGTCGTCCAGGCGTTCAGCCAAAGCAGCACAAGTCTGACGCGACATCGCCTTGCCCTGCTCCCGCCACCCAAGCGCCGCGTGGGAGAGACTTAGATCGGATTTCCGATAACGGACCCAGCGGTTTACTTCCATCGGAATCCTGTCGAATTGAGCCGCATCGTTCTGTTTGTTACGCGAGAGCTTTGCAACGGCTCGGCTATGCTTTTCTCCCAGGAAACCTATATGATCAATGAAATCGCAAACGGCGCTCCGCTGCAGTAGGGACAAGGTCCACACAGCCGTCGTCTTCGTGCGGTAGCCACCAATATTGCGACGGTCCGCCTTTAGTATCGCATTAATCTCAAATCGAAGGAGCAGCTGTTGGACTTCGCGAGCCAGCCGCTCGCTGATGGTTGTGAGTCGCACGGTGACCCGGGAGGAGTCGTGTCTGGCCGTCAAGCTTCCATCGGCGTGAAAGAGTCCGCGCAAGAAGGCCGCCACAACAGCATCAGATTGAGAGAAGATTTGCGGTGGAACGTGTTTGCGAACGCCTGTGACTTTCCAGGCACCGAGTTCTCGAAGCCAAGTTGCCAGGGGGTTCTTTCCAGCTCCGCACATCTCGCCGGTTGTCATTACGACGCGCAAAGCTGATGTTCCAGCGCGCTCGGGCTTGACTATCGGCTTCAAACCGAAACTCAGCTCGGCTAATCTGACGGCTTCTCGGGCTTCGGCGAATGACGAAACGGTCAGGATGGCCGAGCCTCCGAGGTGCCCGTCACCTATAAGCCAGCCCAGAAGGAGTGCGCGCTCCGCAGAGATCTCGCCAGGCGGAGCCGCGCACGGCACTTGGTACCGCCGTGGAACGGCAATACTTTGGCCTCTCTCTAATTCTTCGAGCTTCTTCCAACCCGAGACCATACGGAAGCGATGACCGGCCGTGCATCGAATTG
>JAFAMS010000280.1 GCA_019233165.1 Vulcanimicrobiota bacterium
CGTGCAACCGGCGTTCGCCCTCCGCCATGTCTTTGGTCGCCTCGGTCAGCCCGTCGGTATAGAAGAGCAGCAGCGACGCATCGGCCAGTAGCGTGCTCTTTGCCGAAGCCGCCGGCGCGGCCGAACGCAAGCCGATCGGCAACCCCTGCGCAGTAAGCTCGATCAACGAACCATCCGTTGTGCGCAGCAGCGGATACGGATGGCTCGTGTTGGCGTAGGTGAGCAAGCGACGCCTTGAGTCCAAGATTGCGACGAATGCGGTGGCGATGGCGCCAGGGAAGCGACGCGATAAGACGCGTTCTGCAGCGTCAAGGATGCGGACGGGATCGGGTTCGTACATTGCGACGACGTTGATCGCGTGCCGCAGCTTTCCCATAACGATCGAGGCTTCCAAGCCGTGCCCCATGACGTCCCCGACGGTGAACAAGACGCGATCGTCGTCGAGCTCGTAGGCGTCGTACCAATCGCCGCCGACTTGCACTTCGAGCGCCGCCGGACGGTAGATGGCGCCGAGGGACGCACCCTTTACCGTCGCCAATCGGGACGGCAGCGTCGCCTGTTGAAGCGTCTGAATCAGACGGCGCTCGCGCGCAAAGCTCTCTGAGTGTTCCAGCGAAAGAGAAGCGCGCCGTCCGATCTCCTGCAAGAGCTCCAGTTCGCTCGAATCGTACCGGTGGGAGTTCGAGCAGCAGACGACGCCCCCGTACACGGTATCGCCGACGAAGAGCGGCACGGTCATCCAGGAGCACGGCTGGGAGCTCTCAGCTAACGGTCCGCCTTTGATTCTGCTCGCACGTCCGACCTCTACGAGCGAGCCGTTCACGATCGAACGCCGTTTGCGCAACGCCGCAACGATCTCGCGCTCGGCCGGCTCACGCAGCGTTGCGGAGGTCCCGGCCGCCGCGACGATCTTCACGCTTTCGCCTGTGATACTAAGCGCCACCGCGTAATCCGCGAAGCCGTCGAGCAGGTCGTTTAAGAGCAGCTCCAGCGTTTTCGTGGAGTCGAGGGAGGCGAAGAGCCCGTCGGTCACGCGTGCCAGGAAACGAAAACGCTCGGTGAGACGTTGCTCGCGTTCGAACGTCGCGATATTTTCAAGCGCCATTGACAGCTGCCGCCGCACGATATTGGCGACGTCGACCTCCCGGTTAGAGAAGCTCGAAACGCACTCGGACTCGACGAAGGTCAAGGCGCCGGCGCAGTTGCCGCCCGCGGTCAACGGCACGGCGATCAGCGATCGCGCCCGCATTCCGGAAAGGATGCGCGTTGCGCGTTCGCCGTCCGCACCGAGATGCAGCGGCGCGAGGAGCAACGGCTGCCGCGTGCGCCGGATCTCAGCGGCGACGGCTTCCAGCGATTCCTTGGAGACGTCTGGAATCCGGCGGCGATCGGTGAAGGCTTCGAGTTGCGCGGTCTCGTCGTCGTGGAAAGCGTGAATCGCGCAACAATCGCAAAAGCGGTCGACGGAGGTCTGCACGAGGCGGTTCAGAATCGTCGTGCGGTTCAAGGAAGACGAGAGCACCGCGGCAGCCTCCGAGATGAAGCGCGTAGCGGCTTCCGCGAGACCATCCGTCTCGGCGGCGATCCCCGACCAGTAGCGAACGGCGTCGCGCTCGTCGAGCACCGGTACGGCGCGAATCAGGAACGAGCGCGGCGGTCCGCCGGGATTGCGAACGTGATAGACCGCGGAGAAGCGCTCGACTATTCGCGCGGACTTGCGCCAAAGTTGCTCCAGTTGGTCGATCTCGGTTTCGTCGAGTTGGCCATCACCGTTTTGCCCCATCGGCCGGCATAGCGTAACGCTGGTGACGTTCCCCGCCGCATCGGCCTGCCAGATGACGTCGCCCATGCGTGCGACGACCGAACGTAGCGAATCCAACGATCGCTCGCCCGGTACATATGAAAGCTCACGCTCGGTTGATCGCTTACTCACCGTAGTATTAATAACGTACAGGACTGCGCCGGCGGAGTCGGTAACACACCGGACACAGCGTTGTCATAACAAGCGCGCATAGGGGTCGTTGGAGAATCGTTGGAGCTGTCCGACCGAC
>JAFAMS010000306.1 GCA_019233165.1 Vulcanimicrobiota bacterium
GCCGACACCGACGTTCCGATCGAGACGACGTTCGACGCTTATGAGTCCTGGCTCGCGCCGCCGGAGCACGGAGGAGGGATCGCGCACTTGCGCGTGCGGGGAGATCGAATCTTCACCGGACGTCTCGTGGTCCTCGACGGAACGAACCGGGTCGTCCCGCGGTTCGGCCGCATCATCGTCCGCGTCCCCGGAAAGGCGGCGCCGGTCGTCTCCGACATCGGCGAAGACGGCGAATTCTTTTTCGATCAGCTCCCGGCCGGCGACTATCCCGCGATTGTGCGCTATAAAGGAGGCGAGTGCCGGTTCACGTTCGCGGCGAATGGCGGAACGGAGAAGCACGCGGATCTCGGCGAGGTTCTATGCGCCGTCTCCTGATCGCGTTGTTGTGGCTGTGCGTTGGACCTGTCCCCGCGGATGCGGTGCCGAACGGGACGTGCGATTTCCACTCGGTGACCTCGCCGCGCTTCGGGGAGTACGATCCGCTTTCGTCGATCCGAACGACGACGACCGGCCAGATCTCGTATCAGTGCAACAAGACGCCGCCGATTCGGATTCGCATCAGCGCGGGGAACAGCGGTTCGTACGCGCAGCGGAAGATGCGGGGCCCCGCGAGCGACCTCGGCTACAATCTCTATCTCGACGCGGCGAACACGCAGATCTGGGGAGACGGGACCGGTGGCTCATCCGTTTATGGTCCGGTCGAAGTCAACAACGACGCGCCCGTCACGGTGACGATGTACGGGACGATCCCGCCGCGTCAAAGCGCCGGCGCGGGAAGCTACACCGACGTCTTGGTCGTGACGATCGACTTTTAGCTAGGCGGCCTCCGCGTCGGAGAACATGCGGCGCACCTTTTGTATCTCAGGCTGGATCTCCACGAACGCATCGACCAGCTTGGGATCGAAGTGCTGCCCCTTTCCCTTGCGCAAGTTCTCGAGAACTTCGTGGAGCGGCCACGCCTTTTTGTACGGCCGGTCGGAGAGGAGCGCGTCGAAAACGTCCGTGAGCGCGCAGATCCGCCCGCTCAAGGGGATGGTTTCACCCGCAAGGCCCTGCGGGTATCCGCTCCCGTCGTACTTCTCGTGATGCGAGAGCGCAATCTCGGCACCCATCTGGATCACCGGCGACTCGCTGTTCTTGAGGATCTCGTAGCCCGCTCGTGCGTGGCCTTTCATGACCTCCCACTCTTCGGGGGTCAGCTTCCCTTCTTTGAGCAGGATGCTATCGGGGATGGCGACCTTTCCGATGTCGTGCATCGGCGCCGCCAGCAAAATCGTCTCTTGGGTCACGGTCGGCAGACCAATTCGCGCGACGAGCAAGCGCGCGTAGTGACCCATCCGGATCGTGTGATTCTTCGTCTCTTTGTCCCGGAACTCGGCGGCTCGCGTCAGGCGGAAGATCGTCTCTTCCTCGGCATGTCCGATCTCGGCGGTGACGCGGCGAACCTCTTCGGTGAGTTTCTCGGCGCGCTCGGCGAGCTTGAGCTCGCGTTCCCGCAACTTGAGCAAATTCCGTACGCGCGCGACGAACTGAACGGGGTCCGCCGGTTTCTGTAAGAAATCGTCGACGCCGTTGTCGAACGCCGTGTAGCGAACTTCGTGCTCCCGGGCGCCGGTGATCATGATGATCGGGACGTCCGCTTTCCCGCCCATCTTCTTGAACCGTTCGACGAACTCGAGGCCGTTGGGCGAGGGCATGTTGTAGTCGATGATGAGCAGATCGACCGGATTGTCCTCAGCCCAAAGCAACGCCGCCCGCGACGTCGTGTACGGAAAAACCTCGATCCCCTTTAGCTGCTTGAGGATGCGCTCGTAGGCTTGAAGGTTCGTGATCGCGTCGTCTACCGCGAGCACCTTGGGCATAAGGTGACTTTCCCTCTATCCTGGGAGTCGGGAATCGTGGCGTTCGCTCACCCCGTCGGCGTCATCCTCCAGCGGGTGAAGGAAGCGCTTGGACTGCTGCGGCGAGGCCGGAGAGGTCTTGGACGTCTTCCATCGGCGCGCGAAGCCGGCAATGCGCCGCGTTCGCCGGTAAAGCCTCACCTTCGAATCGTTCGCGAACCAGCGCGATCCACGGCCGACCGAGATAGCGTGCGAGACTCCCCAAGACGATGACGTCGAGAACGAGCAAGTCGGCGAGAAGGGCGCAGGCCGCGCCGACGGCGCGCGCATTCTCGGCAACGATCTCGCTTGCCTCACGATCGCCCTCGGCGGAAAGCGCAGCGATCTGGGCCGGCGTCGACGTCGCGAACCGAGGGGCGTTCCGCGCCCGCGCCAACAACGCGAGCGCGGTCGCCGAGCCGAAACCCTCGAAGCAGCCGGGCTTGCCGAAGATCTCGGGCCCGTGGTCGCGATACCGCACGTGTCCGATCTCCGGCGAGTGTCCGGAACTCCCGTAGCGGACGCGCCCGTCCAGGACGAGCCCGACGCCGAAGCCGGTCCCGCACGTCAGATACGCGAGACCCGCAACGCCTGCGTCCGGTCCCCAATGCCACTCGGCGAGCGCGCACGCGGCCGCATCGTGATGCACTGCGACCGGAATCGCGAGATCCTCGCGCAACCGCTCGAGCAGCGGGAAGTCGCGAAAGGGAAGATGCGGTGCGTTCAGGACGACGCCACGCGCCGCGTCGAGCGGGCCGCCGATCGCCACGCCGATCGCGCGGCTCGCGGACGTGCGCAATGCTTCGATCGTCGCGACGATTTCCGCGTAGAGCGCTGCCGAACCGCGTTCCCGCCGGGTCGAAAACGTGCGCCGGTCGACGACCTTCCCCGACTCGTCGCCGCGGACGACGCTCGACGTGGTTCCGCCGACGTTGACGCCGATCAGCTCAATAACGTGACTTTTCCGGAAGCGAGCGCGTAAAACGCGGGAACGACCTTGAGCCTTTTCGCCTCGACGGCTTCGCGGACGATCGCGCTATCGGTCTGCAGTTTCTTTGCGATCAACCGCGCGTTCATCCTCGCGACCTCGTCGGCGTAAGCGTCGTCCTCCAGCGATCCCTTGGGCGTCGCTTCGAGCGCCGGCGCAATCGCGTCGACGATGCTTTGGATAGAACCGGGCGCAGTGGTTCCGGCTTTGCGCAGCTCGATCGCGCTGCCGACCGCGCCGCACTTCTCGTGACCCATCACGATCAGCAGCATCGAGTTGAAATTCGCGATGGCGAACTCGAACGACCCGATCGTCCCCGGCGTCGCAATGTTGCCGGCGATCCGGCAGACGAAGATATCGCCGATCAATTGATCGAAAACGTGCTCGGTCGGAACGCGCGAGTCGGCACAGGAAAGAATCATTGCAGGCGGCCGTTGGCCGCCCGCCGTGTCGGCGCGACGCTCCGCGATCGCCGTAGGGGCGGGAAGCTCGCCGGCGACGAACTTGGCGTTCCCCTCCATGAGCCTTTTCAGGACTTCATCCGGCGTCATGATAACCTACACCGAATACGTGACCTTCAACACGAAGAGCCGCTACGAGATCCTCGACATCACGCCCGAAGTCGAGCGCGTTCGCGCGAAGGCTGGGCTCAACGACGGCATCATTCTGGTGACGGCGATGCACATCACCGCGAGCGTCTTCGTGAACGACCATGAAGCCGGTCTTTGGAAAGACATCATGACGTGGCTCGAGGAGCTGGCCCCCCGCAAGCCCGACTACCGGCATCACGAAACCGGCGAAGACAACGCCGACGCGCATCTGAAGCGCATGCTCCTCGGACATCAAGTCGTCGTCCCCGTGACCGGCGGGAAGCTCGACTTCGGGCCGTGGGAGCGGGTTCATTATGGAGAGTTCGACGGGATGCGTCCCAAGCGGGTGCTCTTCAAGGCGCTCGGCGTCTAAGGCTTAATCGCCACCCGCCGCACCGCTTCGCTGGCGCTCGATTCGAAGCGTTTGAAGTTCTCGGCGAAGAGCGCCGCGAGTTTCTTGGCTTGTGCGTCGTACGCCGCTTTGTCGCTCCACGCGGAGCGCGGATCGAGGACTTCGTTCGGTACACCCGGGACGTGCTCGGGAATCTCGAGACCGAAGAAGGGCTCGCGTATGTAGCGCGCGCCGGCGAGCTTCTTCTCGATCGCGGCATTTAGCATCGCGCGCGTATACGAGATCTTCATCCGCGAGCCGACGCCGTAGGGTCCGCCGGTCCAACCGGTGTTCACGAGCCAGCAGCTCACGTTGTGCTCGGCGATCCGCTCGCCCAGCAGACGCGCGTACGTGGTCGGCGGGTGGACCATGAACGGTGCACCGAAGCACGTCGAGAACGTCGCCTGCGGTTCGGTCACGCCTCGTTCCGTACCGGCGACTTTCGCCGTGTACCCGGAGAGGAAATGGTACATAGCTTGCTCGGGTGAGAGCCGCGAGATTGGGGGCAGGACGCCGAAGGCGTCGGCGGTGAGCATGACGATCGCGTGCGCGTGCCCTCCCTGTCCGCCGGCGACGACGTGCGGGATGAAGTGCAACGGGTATGCGGAGCGCGTGTTCTCCGTTTTCTGCTCGGACTCGAGGTCGAGCGTGCGCGTCGCCGGATCGAAAACGACGTTCTCCAGGACGGTGCCGAAGCGATGGGACGCCGCCCAGATCTCCGGCTCGGCGTATTGGGAGAGCCGGATCACTTTGGCGTAGCAGCCGCCTTCGAAGTTGAAGACGCCGTGGTCGGACCAGCCATGCTCGTCGTCGCCGATGAGCGGGCGGTTCGGATCGGCGGAAAGCGTCGTCTTTCCGGTTCCGGAGAGCCCGAAGAAGATCGCGACGTCGCCGTCCGGGCCTTCGTTCGCAGAAGCGTGCATCGAGAGGACGCCGCGCAGCGGCATCAGGTAGTTCATGATCGTAAAGACCGACTTCTTGATCTCGCCCGCGTAGCGCGTCCCGCCGATCAGCACGATCTTCTTCGCGAAGTTGACGAGAATGAAGGTCGGTGAGTTCGTTCCATCGCGCTGAGGGTTGGCTTCGAAGAGCGCGGCGTCGACGACGGTGAACTCCGGCTTGAACGCTTCGGGCGGCTGTTCGGGGACGATGAAGAGATCCCGCGCGAAAAGATTTTGCCACGCCAGCTCGGTGACGATCCGAACCGGAAAACGGTACCGCGGATCTGCGCCGACGTAGCAGTCGAGCGTGTACAGATCGCGCTTGCCGAGATACGCCCCGACCCGTTCGAGGAGCGCGTCGAACCGCTCCGGCGCGATCGGGCGGTTGGTCTCGCCCCAGTCGATCGCGCCCTCGCTCGAAGGCTCTTTGACGAAGAACTTGTCCTTGGGGGAGCGCCCCGTGTGCTTGCCCGTATCGACGACGAGCTGCCCGTCGGCGGCGACGACGCCCTCGTCGCGGCGGAGCGCGTGCTCGTACAGCTCGGCGACGCTGAGGTTCCGAAAGACCCGCCCCTCCGGCTTGATCCCCAGGGCGGCGAGATCGTCGTCGATGTTCCCCGCAACGTCGGGCAGCGTGAGGATCATGGTAGGATACTCCTTCGTCGGGCAACAGATGGCTTCGCGCCGCGAGCGTAGCTCCCCGGCAGTCAACGGTGGCTTGGGCTTCGTTCCCCGCCCTGACGCCGCACAATCGCGAAGGAGGCGGCACGGGCGGCGGCAAGCCCCCGGTGATGAAGCGTAGCGCGTTCCTCGCCCTCGGTGCAGCCGGATACGTAGCCTCCCAGCATGGTGTCGCAGCGCTCGCTGCCGACGACAAACCAGCCACGCTCCACGCGGGCGACCTCGCCAGCGGTCCGTTCGACGCGATCTCCGACGTCCGAGGCGTTCGCGTCGGCCACCTCACGAAGATCGAAGGCGAGGGGCCGCTACGGCGGGGAATCGGGCCGGTCCGCACGGGGGCCACGGCGATCCTCCCCAACGCCGACCCGTGGATGCAGCGCTGCGCGGCCGGCCTTTTCTTCCTCAACGGGAACGGCGAGATGACCGGGACGCACTGGATCGCCGAATCGGGATTCATCGAAGAGCCGATCCTCCTGACCTCGACGACCTGCGTCCCACGCGTTGCCGACGGCGTCATCGACTGGCTGATCCGCGTCCACCCCGAGATCGGGATCAGCGACGACGTCCCACTGCCGGTCGTCGCCGAGTGTAACGATCAAGCCCTCAACGATACGCAAGGCCGGCACGTCCATGCCGATGAGATCCCCGCGCTGCTGGCGGCGGCGAAGAGCGATCAGTTCGCTCGCGGAAGCGTCGGCGCGGGGACCGGGATGCGCGCGTTTGCCTTCAAGGCGGGAATCGGATCGGCGTCACGCGTCCTTCGCACCGAGCACGGCGGCTACACCGTCGGCGTTCTCGTCAATGCCAACACCGGCTTGCGTCGCCAGCTCACGATCTCCGGAGTCCCGGTTGGGCGCGCGCTTGCAAACGAACTCCTTCCGGTTTTCCCAAGGCGCGCGGCGCTCGAACGCGGGCGAGCCGCCGACGGGAGCATTATCGTCGTCGTCGCAACCGACGCACCTCTCGAGGCGCGCGTCCTGAACGCGCTCGCAAAGCGAACGTCGCTCGGACTGGCGCGGACGGGGCTGACCTCTCAGATATCGAGCGGCGACCTGATGCTCGCCTTCAGCACGACGAATCTCACGCCGAGAGAAGGCTCGAAGCCGGCGCAGCGCCTGGAAACCGACGATGACCGGATCAATGCGTTGTACGGAGCGACCGTCGACGCGACCGAGTCGGCGATCTACGACGCCCTTTGGAACGCGACGACGATGACCGGCGTCGACGGCCGCACGATCTACGGCTTGCCGCACGATCGAGTTCGCGCGCTGCTCGCGGGACGCTGACGCGCTGGCAGC
>JAFAMS010000526.1 GCA_019233165.1 Vulcanimicrobiota bacterium
AGGGCCTTCTTTCCGCGACGTTCTGTCCCAAACGGGCGTCTCGTCGAGCTCGCCGCTGAAGTTTTCCGCGCATGCCCTTGCGAGGTTGCAGTCGCGGAACATCACGATCACCCCTGACGATATGCAGCGGATGAACGCGATGGCCGACAAAGCGGCGGCGAAGGGCGCTCAGCAGTCGCTCTTCATGATGCGCGACGTGGCGATGATCGTATCGATCAAGAACCGCACGGTAATTACCGCCGTGGATTCCGACTCGATGCGCGAAAACGTGTTTACGAACATCGATTCGGCGGCGGTCATATAATGCGCCGTCGCCGCGGAGCAGAGGTAACACCTAAGGTAAGCATTCAACATCAAGAGCGGACCGCTTGTCGGAAGCTCTTGCCGGTGCGGGGATGGAATGAACCGCTCCGGGCTTCACTGACGAAAGGTCATCATGGCAGCTAACGAGCTGTTTACGGCCGTATCGGGGCTGAACGCATATCAGCAGCAGCTCGATACGATCTCGAACAACATCGCGAACGTCGGCACGGTGGGCTACAAGTCTCAGGACATTACGTTCCAGGACTTGCTCTACCAGACCCAAATATTCGCGAGCGCGCCGACGACCACCAACGGTGGCGTAAACCCCGCGCAGCAAGGTCTCGGCGTCAAGGTCGCGACGATCGACACCAACTTCTCACAAGGCGGCCTGCAGACGACGGGTATCAACACCGATCTGGCGATCAACGGTGACGGCTTCTTCATCCTGAAGAACGTCAACGGAAGCGGCCTGCCTAGCTACACGCGCGACGGCCACTTCTCGATCAACCAGAACGGCGTCTTGTACGACCCCTCGAGCGGTCTCGAAGTCGCGGGTTATCAAGCCGCCGGCAACGGGACGGTCACGCAGACCGGAAACCCCGGAACGATCCAGATCCCGCTCGGCCTTAAGGCCCAAGCGGTCGGGACCGGATTCGGAACCAAGACCGGGCCGACGAACGACAAGAATTTCGACGTTCAGTTCGGCGGAAATCTCGACCAAACGCTGTACATCCAAGCCTCGCAGGTCGGCGCGACGCCGCAAAGCGTCACGATCTCGACCAGCTTGTACGACTCGCTTGGGAACGCCCATTTGGTCAACATCACGTTCACGCCGGCGACGGTCGGCGGCGGCGGCAGCAACGGCACGATCCGCAACACGCTCGGCGTCGCCACCTCCATCGGTACCGAGTGGGCGTACACGATCACGAAGGGAAATCCGGCCGACACGGCGGTCTTCCCGGCGTCGGTCGGCTACGTGTTCTACGATCAAAACGGTCAGTTCATCAACACCTCGTCGAGCATCGGCGGACCGTTCACGGCCGCGAATACGCACACCCAAGGGCCGGTCGTGAGCCTGCCCGTAAGCGCGGTCGCCTACGGTCCGGAAGGCAACTTGATCTCGATCAACAACTGGGGCACGCCGGCGAACAACTCGGTTCCGACGGCCGCTGCCAATCCGGCTGCGATCGCGCTCGATTTCTCGCAAATGAGCTCGCTCGCCGGAACCTCGACTGCAACCACGGAGTCGCAGAACGGCTACGGCCAAGGAACGTTGTCGAACATCTCGATAGGTCAGGATGGAACGGTCACCGGCGCATTTACCAACGGCCAGCAGCAGACGCTGGCTCAAATCGCGCTGGCGACGTTCCAGAACGAAGAAGGCCTCTCGCGAATCGGCAACAGCATGTTCCAGGCGACGGCCAACTCCGGATTGCCGCAGATCAATACCGCGGGAACCGGCAAATTGGGGTTCATCGTCGCGGGCTCGCTCGAAGAGTCGAACGTTTCGCTTGCCGACGAGTTCGTAAAAATGATCCTCGCGCAACGCGCCTTCCAGGCAAATAGCAAGAGCATCACCACGGCGGACCAAGACCTCCAGGTCGTCATATCGCTCAAGCAGTAAGCTCGAGTCGATAGGTTCGACGGTTTCGAACGGCCGGATCCCAAGCGGGACCCGGCCGTTCGACATTATAAAGAAGAGCCGATGATAGAGTTGCCCGCGCCGCCGCGCGGTTGGCCGCAGCGTCCCCAAGGGATCTCGTTGTGCATGATCGTGCGCGACGAAGAAGCGTTTCTCGGGGACGCGCTCGAGAGCGTGCGCGGCGTCGTCGACGAGATCTGCATCGTCGACACGGGCTCGACGGACCGCACCGTCGAGATCGCGACCGCAGCCGGTGCCCGCGTTGCGAACCTGACCTGGGAGAACGACTTCTCCAAGGCGCGCAACGCTTCGCTGGAGATGGCCACGAAACGGTGGATCCTGGTCCTCGACGCCGACGAGACGCTGTCGCCGAACTCGCGCGAGCTCGTACGGTCGCTCCGAACGAAGCCCGCGCACCTCACCGGGCTGTGGATCCGGTGCTACAACCTGAGCGACGATTTCCGCGGAACCGGCGCCATGTCGAACGCGATCGTTCGAATCTTCCCGAATCACGAGCGGCTCCGCTATCGCAACGTGATCCACGAGTTCATCGCACTCGACGGGAGCGAGGCCGGTGTCCCCGCCGTGCTCTCGCCGGTCGAGATCGTCCATCGCGGCTACCTGCAAGACGTGATGCGCTCCCGGCGCAAGGACGAGCGCAACCTCGCGCTCTCCGAAGCGGCGCTCGAGCGCGCCCCGGAGGATCCGTTCAACTGGTACAACTACGCGACGTCTGCGGTCCTCGCAAAGAAACCCGACGTCGCCGTCAGCGCGCTCGAGAAGATGCGCGAGCTCAACGCGGGACGGATCCAGGGCTTCATCCCGACCGGACTCTCGCTGCTCGCGAATCTCTACCTGAACGAAGGACGCAATCCGCAAAAAGCCGAGTCGATCGCCCGCGAGATTCTCACCAAGACGCCCACGTTCGCGAACGCGCACTTCACGCTAGGGATGGCGCTGGCCGCGCAGCGCCGCTTCAAAGAGGCGCGCGAGGCGTTCGTCGCCGCAATCGAAGACGGCAAGCACCTGCACGAGCATTTTTACGTCGACGACGAGGTGCCGCAATGGAAGGCGCAGTGCGAGATCGGCGGGACCTTGATGCAAGAGGGCGGCTACGACCTGGCCCTCGCGTGGTTCGACCACGCTCTGAAGGTACGTCCGAAAGTGCAGCCGGTCAGACTCAACCGCGCCAAGTGCTTGGAGCAGCTGGGCCGCCACGACGAAGCACGCGCCGAGCTGGCCGCGGTCTGGGAGGACGACCGCGACACCCTCGGCGCCAACGAGTATTTGAATTTCCTCTTACGCCGCGGGATGGAGCGGGAGGCCCGGGCCTTCATCGACGCCGCGGCCGAGTCGCTCGAGCCGGAAACCCGCCTGATTCTCTACGGGTCCGCGGCGGCGCTGGCGTCGCGCGCGGGCGACCGGTCCGCCGCCGAGAGGTACCTCGATCGCGCGCTGGCCGTCGAGGGGATCGAGTACCACCGCGACAGGCTGCGGGCCCTTCTCGGGCACTTCAACGAGGGCCCCATGCTCGAGCTCTTAGAAAAGGAGGCCGCCCGGTGATCCCTTTGCGCCGGCTCAACAACCAGCCGATCGTCGTGAACTGCGACATGATCGAGTCGATCGAGGC
>JAFAMS010000127.1 GCA_019233165.1 Vulcanimicrobiota bacterium
CGCTGGGCTTGCGCCGTCGTCAACCGCTCGTCGACGCGCTCGATTCTGCCCGTCCAGACGCGCGCCAAGTGTTCGACGAAGCGATCGATCTTTTCGGCCGCGGGCCCGCGCTCGCCGCTCAGACGGATCGGATCGCCGACGACGATCGTCTCGACCGCCCGCTCCTGCGCCAGCGCGACGATCGCGCGCACGTCGTCGCGCACCGCGGTCCGTTCGAGCGCGTCGACGGGGAAAGAGAACGTACCGGTCGGATCCGAGACGGCGATCCCGATCCGGCGGTCGCCGACGTCCAGCGCCAAGACGGTGGTCACGGTGTGTGGGCCAGTTCGTCGAGAAACGCCGAGGAGCGGGCACGCTTGCCGAGATGGTAGGTCACGGTAGCATCAACGGCGCGCGCGACCGCTGGGTTCGCCGACACGGCGGCGGGAACCGGGCCGCCGCGCGGCGCGGCAAGGGCGCGCAGGTTCTCGATGTCGCCGGCATCGAGCCGGCCCGCGTCGCCGCGAAGGTGGCACTGCGAGCAAAGGAGGCCGCCTGCATCGGGATCGAGCCAGCCCTCCGCGCCGATGGCGTGTCCGCAGCGTACGCATGCGTCCAGCGCGGGCGCGATCCCCAGCGCATCGAGAAGCCGCAGCTCGAAGCGCGGTAAGAGCGCCCTGGCGTCGTCGGCACCGGCAAGCGCCGGGACGACGGCGGCGAGGAGCGCGTAGACCTCCGGCTGGGCGAGATCCGGCTCGCTGAACGCGTCGACGAGTTCGGCGACGACGCTCGCCGCTGCGAAGGTGCTCGGCTCTACGAGCCGCTCCCACTGCGAGTCCACGATCGTCGCGCTCGTGATTACATCGAGCGAGCGGCCGGCGTGCATCGTAAGCTCGGCCTCGGTCAAGAACTCGAGGCGGCCTGCAAAGTGACTCTTCGTCCGTCGCACGCCTTTGGCGACCGCGTCGAGCTTTCCACGCGCGCGCGTGAAGAGCGTGAAGATCCGATCGGCTTCGCCGAGGTTCCGTCCGCGTAGGACGAACGCATCGGTTTTGTACGCGCGCTCGCTCAGCCGGCAGGTTCCCGCAGCATCTCGGAACCGAACGGGTCGGGGAGCAACGCGCCGAGCGTGACGTCCTCGCGCCCCTCGCGGACGACGATCAGCTCCGAGCCGAATTCGGCGAGCGATTGACGGCACGCGCCGCACGGGGCGATCTCGACGCCCGGCGGCCCAACCAACCCCAAGGCGACGAACTTACGCGCGCCGCGCGAAACCGCGGCGAAGAGCGCGCTGCGTTCGGCGCACATCGCGAGCGGGTACGAGGCGTTTTCAACGTTCGCCCCGGTGACGATCTCACCGTCGTCGGTTGCGAGCGCGGCACCTACTCGAAAGCCGGAGTAGGGAGCGTAGGCGCGGTCGCGCGCATCGCGCGCCGCAGCGAGCAGCTCAGAGCGAGCTAGGGGCATCGACCGCGAGCGCTCGATCGTCGCGTGCCGCGCGCGCCTTTCCGTTCAGCAGGATCCGGATCGTCTGAATCCGCCGGTTTCGCATCCGCTCGACGCGCAAACGGACGCCGTCGTCTCCGGCAATCTCTTCGCCTTCGTGCGGCAGACGCCCGAAGAGCCCGATCGTGTAGCCGCCGATGGTCTCGAACTCTTCGTAAGGCAAGTGGGTGCCCAGCTCGGCGTTGAGATCCTCGATGTTCAGGCCCGCGTCCACGAGCGCTTCGTCCTCGTCGATCTTACGGATCGGCTCCTCTTCCCCGATGTCGTGCTCGTCCCGGATCTCGCCCACGATTTCCTCGAGAAGATCTTCCATCGTCACGAGTCCGGCGGTCCCGCCGTACTCGTCGATGACGATCGCGAGCGAGAACTTCTCCCGCTGCATCTGTCGAAGCAGCTCTGCGACCTTCTTGTTCTCGGGGACGATCGTCACCGTACGCATCAGCGCGCGCAGGGAGCCGGTCGCGAGCGTCGCGTTGGCGAGCGCGACGAGCAGCTCGCGGTCGTGAACGACGCCCACGATATTGTCGATCGTGGTCTCGAAGACCGGGAGCTTCGAGTATCCTTCCGAGATGACCAGGTCGAGCGCGTGGCGCGGATTGTTCTCCACGTTCACGCAGACCATCTTGGGACGGGGCGTCATCACCTCGCGGACGATCGTATCGCCGAACTCGATCACCGAGTGGATCATCTCGCGCTCTTCTTCTTCGAGCACCTTCTGCTCGGCGCCGACGTTGACGAGCGTGCGAATATCTTCTTCCGTGACGAACGGGCCTTGCGAGTACGGGTGCACGCCGAACGGACGGACGAGCGCGTTTGTGATCGCAACGAAGACGCGCTCGACCGGAGTCAAGAACCACGCTACGCGTTCGAGCCAGGGCGCGAGGAGCACCGCCCACCGCTGTGAGTTCGAAACGGCGACCGTCTTCGGTACGATCTCGCCGAAGAGCAGGATGAGAACGCTCATCGCAAGCGTCGAGACGAGCGCCGGATGCGGCACGCCTTCGCGAATCAGGATCGCCGTCGCAAGCGAATCGGCCGCCAGTAAGACGACGGTGTTCCCGATCAGCACCGTCGCGAGCATCCGACTGCGATCGTCGAGGAGCTCCACCGCCGCCTTGCTGCCGCGGACGCCGCGTTCGGCGAGCTGTCGCACCTTGATCCGCGAAACCGAAATCAGGGCGGCTTCGGATGCTGCGAAGAACGCCGCCGCCCCCACGAGGAGGGCGAGCGCGACGAGTTCCCAGAGGATTGTTGCCGGCATCGGAGGCTAGTGCGCCGGCGTGGCGCTAGCGCCAAACGAGGTGCGCCGTAGAGGCGGGTCTGTACTCAAGCGCCGATAGTATACCACACGCGCCCGTCCGGCCCCTTAGCGGCCCAAGGCTGCCGTCAGCAGCACCGCGCCGACGCCGAGCGCGCCGACCGCACCGACGAGGACGGCGCCCGCCGCCGCGTCTTTCGCAGCGCGCGCCAGCGGATGAATCTCCGGCGACGCCAAGTCGACGAGCGCCTCGACGGCGGTATTCATCACTTCGAGCGAGAGGACGAGCGCGATCGTAAGCACGAGCACGGCAACGTACGCGAGCGGCAACCGAAGCAGCCCTGCCGCGACGAGCGCCGCCGCGGCGAGGATCGCTTGAATGCGCAAATTCTTCTGCGTCCGCCAGGCGTGCGCGATCCCGCGCGCGGCGTCGGCAAACACGCGAGCGCTCAATAAGGCCACGGCATCCCGATTGCCGTGGCGAGCCTGCGCTCCTCCTTCTCCATCCGCGTGCGCTCGTCGCGCTCGAGATGATCGTGACCGAGCAGATGGAGGATCCCGTGGATCAGCAGCCGCTCGATCTCGCGCTCCAGCGGCGCGTCGTAGTCCGCGGCTTGACGTCGTGCCGTCTCGACGCTGATCGCGATATCGCCGAGCAGATCGCCTTCGTCGAGCGGGAAGCTCAGCACGTCGGTCGGTTCGTCCTTTCCCCGAAACCGGCGGTTCAGCTCGCGGATCGCCGCGTCGTCGACCAAGCTGAGCGAAAGCGTTGCATCGGGCCGGCCGACCGCTTCGAGCAACCGCTGCGCGACGACGCGAACGGCGCGCGCCGGCACGCCCGATTTACGAACGCGGTTGCTGAGTGCGACGGGCATACGCGCGAACGATCTCGGAGACGAACGGATGCCTGACGATATCGGTCTCGTCGAGCTCCACCATCTCGATCCCCGCGATCCCGGCGAAGAGATCGCGCGCTTCGAGGAGACCGCTGCGAACGCCGAAGGGCAGATCGATCTGGGTGATATCGCCGTTCACGACCATCTTCGAACCGTTTCCGAGGCGCGTCAGGAACATCTTGAGCTGCTCGTGCGTCGCATTCTGCGCTTCGTCGAGGATAACGAACGCATCGGAGAGCGTCCGTCCGCGCATGTACGCGAGCGGCGCAACTTCGATCGTCCCGCGCTCGAGATGCTTGGCGACGACCCCGTCGTCCAGGAGCTCCCCAAGGGCGTCGTACAGCGGGCGCAGATAGGGATCGACTTTCTCGCGCAGATCGCCGGGTAGGAAGCCCAGCTTTTCGCCGGCCTCGACCGCCGGGCGCGAGAGCACGAGGCGCGAAACCTCGCGCGCACGCAACGCCCGCACCGCCATCGTCACCGCCAAAAACGTCTTTCCGGTCCCCGCCGGGCCGATCCCGAACGTCAACGGCGCGCGTTCGATCGCGCGCACGAACTCGGCCTGGCCGGCCGTCCTGGGACGGATCTCGCGACCGCGGTGCGTCGCGAAGAGCGTCGCGGGGATCTGGCGCTGGCCGTTCTCCGCCGCTCGCGCGGCGAGCGCGACATCGTCGGGCGTCAGCGAGCTTCCGGCGCTCGCGGCCGCGCTCATCTGTTCGAGAACCGCGATCGCGCGCGCCACCGAGTTCTTCTCGCCGCTGACATGCACGTGATTTCCGTCGAGACGAACGACGACGGGGATCAGCGCTTCGAGGGCGGTCAAATTCTGATCGTATTGACCGAAGATGCGCAGCGGATCGACCGAAGCCGCGAGATCGAATCGCTGTTCGCTGCTGATCTGTTTAACGGGCGGCCTTCAGGCGGAGAACGTCGCTGCGCACACTCTCCTAAACGCCGGGCGCGTCCCAGAGGTTCGGTCCTCGGAGCGCGAGCGGTTTGCCGAAAATCTCCCCGGCGAGGATCGCGCGGACGAGCCCGTCCGGTCCCTCGAAGATCGGAACGAGCAGGCTGTGGTGCTCCGGCGGTGGAGGCGGCGTAGGGGCCGGCTGCGCGGCAACCGGCTTGGGCGGCGGGCTCGGCGGCGCGACCTGGACGGAGACGGTCTGGGCGGGGGCCGCAACGGGCCTGTAGGCGACGCGCGTGGCCCGCAGGAGCCGCGATCCCTGGCGCCGTCGCTCGGCCGCCGCGGCGGCCGCACCGGCGACGCCCTCGATCAGGGAGACGAGGAGATCGCTCACGCCGGCGGCGGAGGCGAACCGGGACCGGCCGGAGGCTGCGGACGTCCGCCTTGGTCGGGAGCGACCGTCCCCGAAATCGCACCGCGCATCTCCGTATCGGCCTTGATGTTGTTCATCCGGTAGTAGTCCATGACGCCCAGGTTCCCGCTGCGGAATGCTTCGGCGACGGCGGCCGGGACCGAGGCTTCGGCCTCGACGACTTTCGCGCGCATGCGCTGCGTCTCGGCCTTCTGTTCTTGCTCGGCGGCAAGCGCCGCATATTGCCGCTCGGCGGCTTTCGCTTGCGCGATCCGGCGATCGGCCTCCGCTTGCGACATCTGCAGCTCGGCGCCGATGTTCTTGCCGACGTCGACGTCCGCGATGTCGATCGAGACGATCTCGAACGCGGTTCCGGCGTCGAGCCCCTTCGAAAGCACCGTTTTCGAGATACGGTCCGGATACTCGAGGACTTCCTTGTGATCGATCGCGGCGCCGACCGCCGAGACGACGCCCTCGCCGACCCGCGCGATGATCGTCGGTTCGCCCGCACCGCCGACATAGCGGTCGAGGTTGCTGCGCACGGTGATCCGCGCTTTGACGTTGAGCTGAATACCGTTCTGCGCGACCCCTTGGAAGACCGGCGTCTCGATCACCTTGGGGTTCACCGAGGTTTGGAGCGCTTCGAGGACGTTGCGGCCGGCGAGATCTATCGCCGCGGCGCGTTGCCACTCGAGCGGGATCTGCGCGCGCTGTGCGGCGATCATCGCAAGCGTTACGTTGTCGCCGTTTCCGCCGGCGAGCAGGTGCGACTGCAGTTGATCGACGGTGAGCGAAAGCCCGGCTTTGCGCGCTCGCACGAGATTCGTGACGATGACGCCGGGCGGGATCCCGATCAACCGCATCCTGATCAGCGAGAGCATCGAGAGCGGGACGCCGGCTGCGATCGTGCGGATCCAGAGCCCGAGCGGAAAGTAGTACAAGAAGATCATCAGGCCGATGATGACCGCGAGCGCGACTAGGCCGAAGGCGCAATCGAAACCGATGCTCATGCGCGTAGTTGTTCCTTGTTCACCACGTGGTCGACCGGCACGACGAAGATGCGGGCGCCTTCGACGCGCGTGACCGTGACCGCCGTCCCGGCAGGGACGAAATCGCCTTCCGTGAGGACGTCGACTCTACGACCCTCGATCGAAGCGACGCCGGCCGGGCGCAAGTACGACGTCGCGATCCCCGTTTTCCCGATCAGTGTATGATAGTCGGAAGAAGCGACGTAATCGGGACCTTGCTCCGCGACGAGGACCAGACGCTTCATCCAAGCGCTCTCCGGAAAGATCTTCGAGGCGCCCCAAAAGACGAGCGCCGACAGGACGATCGCCACCGCCAGCGATTGCGCCGTCACGAAGACGAACGGGATACCGCCGAACGCAAAGAATACGGCGGCGATCAGCGCCAAGGCGCCGGCGATCCCCGAGATTCCGTGGCCCGGGATGACGTGCAGCTCGAGCAGGATCAAAACGATTCCCGCGATCGCGAGGACGATGACGATCGCGTTGCTGAAGCCCGCATAGACGTGCGTCCCGAAGAACAATGCGAGCGCGCCGACCCCGATCGCTCCGGCGATTCCGTGCAGCGTCTGCATCTCGATCAAGAGCCCGAGGAATCCGAGCGAGAGCAGCATCCCGCTGATTTCAGGGTTCGTGGCAAAGCGCGCGAGCCGTTCGGCGAAAGTGTACTCCGGCGAGACGACCGTCGCTTTGGCGAGTCCCATATCGGCGCGAGCTTCTTCTTGCGTCGCCGCGATCGCGTCGGCGTAATGCGCCGTTTTCGCTTCGTCCGCCGTGAGACTGAGAATCGCGCCGGCGGCTTTGTACGGCGGGACGGCAAGGGTGGCGTCGACCATCCCGCCCGCGATCTTCGGATCCCGATGACCGCGCGCTGCCGTCGATTCGAATTCGGCACGAAGCGCGGAGACCGTCTTGACGGTCTTCGGGATCGGCTCCGCGGCACCGATGCTCGAGCCGGGCGCCATGACGATCTTGCTTGCCGAAAGCGTCACCAGGGCGCCCGCAGACCACGCGCGCTGCGAGACGTACGCATAGACGGGAATCCCCGAGGCGTAGAGCGCGTCGCGGATGTTCGTGGCGGCGTCGACGAGCCCGCCGAAGGTGTTCACGTCGAGGACGATCGCTTTCGCCTTGCGCTCACGTGCATCGGCGACCGCGCGCTGGACGAGATGCTCCATTCCGGTGTCGATCGTCCCGTGGATCGGGACGACGACGACTTCGTCGCCCGCGGCGAACGCCGGCGCGACGGCGAGGATCGCACCCAGGAGAAGCGCGGCTAACGGGAGGCGTCGCACGCTTGTTTCTACCGGCTGCTGCGGCTAGAGTTTCCTGCCGAGCTCCTCGCCGACGATCTGCGCGACGAGCTTCCCGTCGGCGGTCCCTTTGAGCTGGGGCATCGCGGCCTTCATGACGGCCCCCTGATTTCGGCCGCCTTCGGGAAGGCCGTCGATGACCGTCCGGACCAGCCTCCGGATCTCGTCTGGGCTCTTCTGAGCCGGCAAATACGCCATGAGAATATCGCGCTCGCGGGTTTCCTTGGCGGCCAGCTCCGGGCGGTTCCCCTTGGTGAACTCGGCGATCGAGTCGTTGCGCTGCTTGACGGCTTTAGCGATGACCTCGAGCTCCTCGCTCTCCGAAAGATCGTGGCCGGCCTCAATCCGGCGATACGAAAAGCCGGAGAGCGCGGAACGCAGCGTCTCGCGCCGCACCGCATCCCCGGCCTTCATCGCGTCTTTGAGGTCGGCTCCGCGCCGATCCCGCAGGCTCAA
>JAFAMS010000189.1 GCA_019233165.1 Vulcanimicrobiota bacterium
CCGCGCGTATCCGAAAGTCGACAGCGCGCCGCTCGAAATCCTCGGGCGGCGTCTTGAAGGCGAGATCAACACGGCGTTCGAGCGCTATCGGACCGGTTTTGGTTCGGAGGTCGAGTATCGCCTGAATCAGCGCCGCGCGCATCGGACCGCGAAGAAATATCTGGCTTGGCTGCGCGCTCGGGCCGCGAAGGAGCCGTTCGAGGTGATCGGCTGCGAGATCGAAGCCGACGTGACGCTGGACGGCGTCGAGTTTCGCGGATACATCGACCGCGTCGACCGCGACCAGCGCAGTGGGCGGGTTACCGTCTTCGATTACAAGACCGGGTCGATCGCTTCTTCGGCGCTCGAATACCGCACCAAGATCAACGACGGCCGCGAGTTCCAGCTTCCGTACTATTATTGGGCGCAGACGGTCGCCGGCGAGACCGTCCGCAGCTTGGCGCTGATCCCGCTGCGCGACGCACACCTCGAAGTCGATCCGATCGAGCTGGAGATCGTTCCCACCGCCGCGCCGCCGGGACGCAGCCGGAGCGAGCGCGACGCAACGCGCGGCGTCATCTCGATCGACGAGCTCGAACGCGCCCGCACGGCGATGGTCGAGATCTCACGCCGCCTCGCCTCCGGAACGATCGAACAGTTCGAAGCGACCGACGATCCGTTTTCGTGCCGCTACTGCGTCTACGCTCCGTCCTGCCGCGAGAAGCCGCCCGACGACGAGCGTCCATTCGCCCGATGACGACGACCGAAGCCGCACCGCGCTGCACGCGGATCGTCGGACCGCCCCGGAGCGGGAAGACGCGGGAGCTCCTGGCGCGGATCGCCGCGGCGCCGCCGGAGTACGGGAAGCTCGTCGCGTCGCCGCATCCGCTCGCGGCCCGGCGTCTCGGCGGGTATCTGCTCGGGACGTTCGCAATGGAAATCCTGAACGATAACGCGTTCGCCTCCGGGCTCGCGCTCGAGCTCGACCGGATCGACGACGTCGATGCCGAGGCTCATTTCGAGCAGGCTGCGGCTTCATTGTTCTCGCTCGAATGGGTCGAGCTCGTCGAGCCCGAGCTCGGCGACGCGCCGTCGCTCGACTACGAGATCGCGGGTCTTCGCGCGCCGGAACGCTTCGCGCAAGCCGCCTATCGTTTGATCCGCAAGCTCCGCGGCGCGAACATCTCGCCCGAGCGCTTCCTCGAGATCGCTCGCCGCAAGGCGACCGAATGGTACGCGAATCCGCCGAACCTTGCGAATCCCGATCTCCTCTTCTCGACGGCCGAAAAGTACCGCGACTCGCTCGACGTCAATCCGGCCGAGTTGGAACGTCAGCGGCGCCGCGAGCTCGATCTGGCAAAGATCCTCGCCGGAACGTACGAGCGCTACGTCGTCGACGCGGAAGAACGCGGCTGTTTGAGCGAGACGGACGCCGTCGCCGAGGCGACGCGCGTCTTGCAGTCCCTCCCCGATGCGGCCGCGAACGCGCGCGCGCGGTACCCGCTGGCCTTCGTCGACGACGCGCAAGATTTGACGCTCGGAGAGCTCGCGTTCTTGCAGGCGATGTACGGCGAGGGACTCGACGGCGTGACGCTCGCCGGCGACCCCGATCAGGCGACGCGGACGTTCGCCGGAGCGCGTCCCGAGCGCGTCTTTGCCTGTGGGAATGCGCTCGAGCTCGCGTGTGACGACGCGCTCGTCGCCGCGGCGCAGGAGGTTCTCCATCGCAAGGCCGTCCTTGCGAACGTCGGCGACCGGCTGCGGGTCTATCGCGCGGGGACGCAGGAGGCGGAGGCACGATTCATCGCGCGCGAGATCGCCGCCGAGCTACGAGCCGGGACGCGGCCGGAATCGATCGCGGTCTTGGTTCGGTCGCTGAGGCTCGCGCGTCCCTACATCGCAGCCCTGCTCGAGACGGGAATCTCGATCCGGCTCTTCGGCGACCTCGACCTGCTTGCCAATCCCTGCGTCGAAGACGCACTCTCGCTCCTGTGGGCGGCTCAGGATCCGTTTCGCCACGATTGGCTGTTGCGCGCGATGCAGACGCCGACGCTCCGGCTCTCGGACGCAACGCTCGTGACGTTGTGCGGAGAGCCGCCGCAACCGCAAGCCGCGCTTTTCGCCGAAGTCGAAGGCGAAGACGAAAATCCTTCGCCGGCGCGCGAACGCGAGGTGCGGCTCGCGCAGAACGTCATGCGCGGCGATCGGGACGCCGATCTGGAAGCCGAGGCTCGCGAGCGGCTCGAGCGATTTCGGAGCAATTGCGCCCGCTGGAAGGCGCTGTTTGCGACGGTTCCGCTCGAAGACGCCGCGCGCGTCGTCTTCGTCGAGGGCGGGCTCTTCGCGGACGACGCCGGTTCGAACGCCGCGCAGAACGCGTATCGCCGCGATATCCTCGAGCGGCTGCTGGAGCGAATCGCGATCTTCGCGCGCGCCGACCGCACGCGCACGCTCGGCGATGCGCTTGCCTATCTCGAGCGGATCGCTACCTCGGAGTGGCCGCAGTGCGACGCAGGTACGGACGGCGCGGGCGTCGTGGTCGCCGCGATCGAGGCGATCAAAGGCCGCAGCTACGACGCCGTTTTCGTCCCGGGGCTGCGCGCCGGAACGTTTCCGCCGTATTGGGTCCCCGACGCTTTCGTTTTCACCACGGGGTTTGGGATGATTCCGAAAGACAACGTCGGCGATGCGCGCGCTGCACGGACCGCAAAGTTCACGTGGTACATGCACAACGCCAAAGTCCGCGAGCATCACGCCGCCGAGCACCGGCGCCTGCTCTATTGTGCGATGACGCGTGCGGAAGAGCGGCTGACGCTGAGCGCATGGGGGACGCCGACGAAAGGGACCGCTGCCCCGGAGCTACTGGCGGAGATTCAAAACCTCGGCGGAGGCTTTCTGCGACTCGACTCCTAAAGACGTTCGCCCAAAAATCAAAAGAGCGAGGACGGCAACGTGGCAGTCGCGGTCAAAGGCAACACCTACGGATTGTACATCGACGGGGAGTACGGCGTTCCGCGCGATGCAAAGACGCTACCGGTCATCAATCCGGCGACCGGCGAAGAGTGGGCGACGATCGTCGACGCTTCCGCCGCCGACGTCGATGCCGCGGTGCGCGCGGCCCAGCGCGCGTTCGAAGGCGCGTGGGGCGCCACCACGCCCGGAGCACGCGCACGACTCATGCACAAGCTCGCCGACGCGATCGAAGCGCGGGCGAGCGAGCTGGCGGAAATCGAGGTGCGCGACAACGGGAAGCTTCTGCGCGAGATGGGCGCGCAGCTCAAGGCGATTCCCGGATGGTACCGCTACTTTGCCGGACTCGCCGACAAGATCGAGGGCGAGACGATCCCGATGGAGCGTCCGACGCTCTTTAACTTTACGCTGCGCGAACCGCTCGGCGTCGTCGGATTCGTCACGCCCTGGAACTCGCCGCTCTTGATCCTGGCGTTCACCGCCGCGCCGGCGCTCGCAGCCGGAAATTGTATCGTCCTCAAGCCGAGCGAGTTCGCATCGGTCTCGTCACTCGAGTTCGCGAAGTGTTTTGAAGCGGCCGGTTTTCCGAAAGGCGTCTTCAACGTCGTCACCGGTTCGGGCGCCGTCGCCGGCGACGCGTTGACGCGTCACGCAGGTGTCGCGCGGATCGCCTTTACGGGGAGCGCCGCGACCGGCGCCCGCGTCGCGGCCGCGGCTGCGGGGCATTACGCCTCGGTCGGCCTCGAGCTCGGCGGCAAGTCGCCGCACATCGTCTTCGCCGATGCGAACCTTGACGCGGCGATCCCCGGACTGCTCTCGGGGATCTTCGCGGCCGGCGGCCAGACCTGCATCGCCGGCTCGCGCGCGCTCGTGCAGCGCGAGATCTACGACGAGGTACAAAGACGCTTGCTCGAGCGGACGCGATCGATCAAGATCGGCGATCCTTTCCTCGCGGAGACCGAGATGGGGCCGATGGCGAACGAGCCGCAGCTCAAGAAAGTCGAGAGCTACGTCGAGGTCGCCAAGAGCGACGGCGCTCGGCTCGTGACGGGCGGAGGCCGCCCCAGCACGGCCGCCTTGCAGCGCGGCTATTTCTTCGAGCCGACGATCTTCGCCGACGTTCGCAACGAGATGCGCATCGCGCGCGAAGAGGTTTTCGGACCGATCCTTTCGATCATCCCGTTTTCGGACGAAGCCGAGGCGCTGCGAATCGCGAACGACACGATGTACGGTCTCGGCTCGGGCATATGGACGAGCGACATCGGACGTGCAATCCGCATGGCGCGCGGGATCAAGGCGGGGACCGTCTGGGTGAACACGTATCGCGCGATCTCGTACCAGATGCCGTTCGGGGGCTACAAAGCCAGCGGCATCGGCCGCGAGAACGGGATCGAGGCGATCCGCGACTACACGCAGACGAAATCCGTCTGGATCGAGACGGAACCGGTCGCCGGCGATCCTTTCGCAATCAAAGTCTAGCTGGGACTCGGTCTTGACTTTCGAGCGCTCGGGGAGCACCGTAGTGCTCTGGAGGTTGTCACATGGCGCGTAAGATGATCGACTGTGGCCAATTCCCGAGCGAGATGAATTGCACGCTCAAGATCAGCGGGACCGAAGAGGAAGTCATCAAGGCCGCACGCGAGCACGCGGTCTCGACTCACGGACACAAGGACAGCCCGGAGCTCGTCACGATGCTCCGAGG
>JAFAMS010000255.1 GCA_019233165.1 Vulcanimicrobiota bacterium
TAATTTGGCTTGAAGAACAAGCGGCCAGCAAAAGGCTCGCAGCCGCTATGGCAGCCACCGCTCTGTGGGCGTGAAAAAGTGACACGAAGAAAGGGTCCCTTCGTATATTGCTGGGGTGAAGGACGGTGCGCTGCTGCCCACAGCGAAATTTGTGACTCTGGACAAGAGCCGCAACGTCCGGCTCAGAATAGGAAGGCAAGTCCCCACTGTCAATGGATGAGCGTGGCAAAGCCTAGCTGGGTCGCAAGGCAGGCTGTCCTCCGCAGAAGAGTCCCGCAGCGTGAGCGGCATTGCGATGACCGGAGAATCCTCAATGAACACGGCGATGGCAATAATAATCCTCACGATGCTCGGGCATCCAAACTTAGTTCAGGCTACCCCATGCCCGTCGCAATCGGGCTTTCAGTCGAACGGGACTGTCATTCCATATCGCTACTTTGGACCCGTATACGTGCCGAGGGGTCTTGCAGCGAGCACGGCGCATAGGTTTTTTCGCCTAGACATAAGACCAGGTCACAAGTCCAAATATCTTTCACAGGCTGAAATCAATGCCGTCGAGCAGGCCATTAGATGCCTGCCGTCCGCGGTCGTCCGAAACCTTTATTATGCTTTTACAGAGAGCGGCGCTGGCGAACGAGCGCAGTTTGTACTCTTTCAGCTGTCTGACCCAACAAACGACAAGCTCTTGCGCACTCCCAGGGCAACCGTGATCCCTGGCGGGAGAATAGAGTATGCGCCGCGTTCCGGAGAAATTTCGAGCTTTCTCTAAGTAGCCTCAAGAAAGCCGCGGTCCATAGTTGCCACTACGCCTCAGATAGGCGTTCCGAGGCAGCGACCGGAGAAAAAGTCTGCCATCTAGGCGAGCGATCCTGAGGCGTAGAAGACGTTTGTCTCGGCCAGGTGCTTAACGCGAGTTTATGGCACATGTTTGCCGTCAGACCATCGAATGCGGCGGCTAGCGTCTTCCGGATGCTCGCGCGCGTGGCGCGCGACGCCGTCGGCGATGTCGCGCTCGGACATCATCGACTTGTGCCGCGCGCTCTCGAGCCCGCCGCCGTCGCCACCGCCGTGGTCGACGAGCTCGATCCAGGTCTGCCGCGCGCCGCTGAGCTCGGCGCGGTCGAGCGTCCGCGCAACGAACGCCGCAAGGTTGGCGCGATTCGACGGATCGTGCGGTGGCCCGATCGCGAGATCCGAACCCTGGCCGTCGCGCACGACGTAGCGTTCCGTCCGCAGTACACCCTCCAGCGCGAAGCCACGGCGCGCCGTCGTGTCCTCGACGACAAACTCAACGGACGGATCGCGCAGACTCGCCGTGAGCGCCTGCGTAATGCACGTGGCCTGCTCGTAGTCGAGATTGTTGTCGCCATCCCGGTAGATGCCGTACTCGAGCACGGCCGGCGCGATCGCCATGAGAGCCCTCGCTTTCTGATAGCGAAAGCCTTATGTGGCGAGACTCACGAGCGGCAAGGCAAAGGGCGCGCCCCTCAGTGCAAGATTCGCTCCGGGCGTCAAGATGCGCGCTCTTACCCAAGAATGAAGCGACTAGAAGTTGCGGATAATACCCACAAAGTTTCCCGCACAAGAAGAGAAGTAGAGGGTTCGGTTTTCGCGATCGTACGCAAGACTGTTGAAAGGCGGTCCCTGCGCGGCCAGGCTTCCCATGATCCACTTTCTTTGTTTGTTTCCGTGAGAATCAAGCGTCGTCACCTCACCACCGTATTCACTCACGAAGATTCGATGGCGCGTTGGATCCACGGCCAACGCTTGTGCCCCGTCTGCAAGCGCAGCGACCGTCGATATGCTGTTCGTCGCAGGACTAATACGAAAGAGAGATTCTTGAATTAAGCCAGCGATCGCGTAGACGTCTCCGGAACCCTCTTCAACCGTCAATGCCCTTGTACCAGGGCCGGCCAACCCAACTCGTGATATTGCGGTTTCCGATGCAGTACGTCGCACCCACCAACCTTCTGTGTCGCGCGAGCTAGCCGCGAATATGTCGCCGCCTTCCGCCGTCGTCGCAACAGACACTTGATTCCCAACCGCGTTGTGCGAAGGTAATGATGCAAGTAATCTGGGCGCTTCGCGTGCTGACACGTAGTAGAGGGCATTGGATTGGGCGGAAACCGCAATGAAGCGCCGCTCATCGGCTTGATCGATTGACAAAGGCTTTTCTTCCGAGAAGTCGAGCGTTCTGCTCACATCCATTCTTGGCGAGATGCTTCGAACGCGTTGATGACTATCTGAAAAGAAGAAGCGATGGGAAAGATGGCCGACGCCCAATCCGATCGGGCAGGCGAGGTCAGGGAGGGGCCTTTGATGCAACCCAGCTATTGCGGCCCCACCGGTCAATATTGCACCCTGAGGCGTCGGCAGAACACCGACGGCTGGTGGAGTATTGCTGATCAGAAGAAGGGAAGGCAGGGCGAGAGCCACTGCAATTCGCGCAACCACTAGTCCCTTAGCCTAGTAGCTAAAAACCTGCCACAAAGTGTCATTACCTAAATTGTAACTCGTGGCGTAGTACGTGTGCTCAGAGGGGCTGCCCCAGCAATCCTGAGGCTGTGAACCGTTGTAATACTGTTCCCAGGTTTCCACCTCGGACGACCCAACGAGATGCCAGCCTTGCGAAGCGTTTTTCAAACGGAAACCCTCAGATGAAATCGTGGGAACATATGAACAGTAGTCAGGCTGAGGGTTGGAAAGCGCGTTTGCATAGTGTGTCTCGAACATGTTCCATCCTTCTCCATCGCCGAAATTCGTGAAGGTGCCTTGGGAGTCATAGTAATCGACCCATTGGCTGGCGCCATAGTTATATATGAAACCGTGCCACCTTCCATCAGAAAGTCTCTTGACTTCTGACGTGTACTCGGGCTCGCCGCTGGCTTCATTTGAAAAAACGCGTAGGTAGTTATCTCGAAAATAGGAGTCGATGCTAGCGGCGGTATTACCCCACCCGCCATTCGCGCCCAAACAGAAATCGTACCATTCGACTTGAGCGACCGTGCCCGAGCCCGTGTTTTCGTACGCCGTGGTGGTTTCGAGACAATTTCCGTTGGGCCCATGCGTTGTCGGGGCATAGAGGAAGTTCGGAGTGTTCCCGGGCTGAGGCGGGTTGATGCTTAATGGGCCGCCTAAACTTGTGGGGAGGTAGGCGACCATCCCAACGTATGTGTCGCCATCGTCGGGCCCGTAGGGAGGAACAATCCAGCCCGATTGGCCGCCGCGATCGTTGACTGTCATGTTTGTTGCATGGCGAATGGAACTTTGAGCGCCGACGGCGGGGACTACGTGAGGCCCACGCAACGGGACTGCAACTTCGCCGGGTGCGGGGGTGTGCGCGACGTCGATCCTTTCATCAAACGGAGGCGCTGGGTGGTCGGCGACCTTTACATTCGGAAATGCCTGCGAATATCCAATGTCCTTCGGTGTCCTGGAAGTTACCGACTGGGTGTTTGGAGCAGGCACAGTCTCAAGTGGTTGATGATTGGAACAAGAGGTTGTCGCGAGGGCGAGAGCGCCGGCGATTAAGGTAAGAGCGGAACGTGGAAGCAAAAAAAAATCCCTTGAGGGTCGTAGGCAACACATGTGGAGGTGCCGACAGCTTATCGGTGATCTGAGACGACTTGGCAATTCTAAGGGAAGACCGAAGCTAGACTCTCAAAGGCACTCGCTGGTTGTTAAGAATCATCCGCAAGATCAGCTTGAAGAGCCGCCGAGCATCTTCTGTTTCGCGCCGCACCTAAGGGTTGGTCCCCAAACCAAAGGCAAAAACCATCGTTTATTGCTTGGGACGCGATTGTTAGGTTCCCACCCTTCTCACCCAGGCTTTACCTCGCGAGTGCGGAATTGTCGGACGTCAGACCAGGTGCCTTAAGCATCTTTATGGCACATGTTCGCGGTTACCCCATCGATGCGGCGGTTTGCATCTTCGGGATGCGCGTGCGCGTGCGCGGACACGCCGTCGGCGATCGCGCCGCCGATGTCGCGCTCCGACATCATGGAGCCGTGTTGCGCGCTCTCGAGCCCGCCGCCGTCGCCGCCGCCGTGGTCGACGAGCTCGATCCAGGTCTGCCGCGCGCCGCTGAGCTCGGCGCGGTCGAGCGTCCGCGCAACGAATGCGGCCAGATTCGCTCGAGATGACGGATCGCGCGGCGGTCCGATTGCGAGACCCGAACCCTGACCGTCGCGCACGACGTAGCGCTCGGTGCGCAGGACGCCCTCCGGCGCGAAGCCGCGGCGCGCCGTCGTGTCCTCGACGACGAACTCAACCGAAGGATCGCGCAGGCTCGTAGTCAGCGCCTGCGTGATGCACTCCGCCTGCTCGTGGTCGAGATTGTTGTCCCCGTCCCGGTAGATGCCGTACTCGAGGGCCGCCGGCGCGATGGACATGAAAAGCCTCGCTTTCTTAAGCGAGTCTCTTATGTAGCGCCTCCGTCAACGAACAAGGGTCGAGGCGAATTGATCTGACGGCACATCTCGCTCTAGGACAGGCGATGAAGGTCCTCGACACTGAGTTCCGCAGCCTCAAGGATAGCCCGTAACGTTCCAGGCTTTAGGTCGCCGCCATGCAGTGGGACGATCGCGCGACGATGGCCCTTGCCAAAGATACTATGCGATCCTCTTTGCCGTAGTTCTCTGAAGCCGGCGCGCTGGAGGATCCTCACCATCGTCTTAGCGGTGACGGTGGGGAGCCTTTGGCTCAACGCTAGGCCGCTTCGATCTCTACGTGAACGCGCCTGACGTCAGGGTCAACGTCCGGCGGTATCGGATCCCCTTCGTCGCGTCGAACCTCCATGCTGAGTTCGATTGCCTCGCGCGCGTTCGCGAGAGCTTCTTCTAGGGTCTCCCCTTGGGTTGCAACTTCGGGCAACGCAGGGACCGTAACAGAGTAACCGCCGGCCTCGATTTCGTGGGTCAGAATCACGGTATAGTCCCGTACGATCGGAGGCATGACCGGCGGGTTCGGCAACCACTGGGTTGCGCCTTTTCGCAGCGTCATCAATAGGCAACAGCTCGTACGAGTCGAGTGAGTGGTACGTCGCCCACGTGCGGAGCAAGGGCCTTATGTGGCGTATCGTTCGGTGGGCAAGGGCTTCCCGAGTTCTTCTCACCCTCGATAGCGGCTTTTGATATCTCTGGCTTCTATGTCGAAGGAGGTCGCCAAGGCGGCGATGAGCGGGCTGCTCGTGACGGCATTCGCTCTCGCGCTCGTGTCGAGTTATAGCGGGGTAAGCGCAAAGACGAAGACGGGTGCTTCGGCGACGTCGACATCTCGCGCTCGGCCTGCACCCGCATCGACCGTCACACCGATCCCCGGGATTTGCGACACCGACAAGCTAACGCACGATGAGGGAGAACCGTAGGCAGCGCCGTAGGATTTAGCATGAAACGTAAACGATTCGTTGCCGCCGGCACGGCGTTCGCCTCGATCGGGATCGTGCGCGCGCCGGCAAAAGCGGCGCAATTCCAAGGGAAGTGCGGGACCGACACGCCGATCGAGCACCCGATCAACGTCCGAGCGATCCAGATGTTCAACGCGATCAAGGCGGAGACGGGCGGGCGTCTCGAGGTCAAGGTCTTCCCGAACAACTCGCTCGGTGGCAATCCGGCGATGCTGCAGCAGATCCGGACCGGCGCGCTCGAGTTCATGATGGCCAACGGCGCCGGGACGATCGCGAACGTCTTCCCGCTCGCCGGCATGGAGAGCCTCGGCTTCGTCTTCAAAGACGATGCGATGGCGTTCCGCGCGATGGACGGCGCCTTCGGCGAGTACGTTCGCAAGCAGATCAACGACAAGGCCGAGCTGAACATCACGATCTTCGGGCACGAGTTCGAGCACGGGTTCCGGCAGATCACGACCAGCTCGAAGCCGATCCACGCCGCCGACGATCTCGCCGGCGTGAAATTGCGGACGCCCGTCAGCAAGATCTGGACCGACCTCTTTCAGACGCTCGGCGCGAGTCCGATCTCGCTGAACTTCGCCGAGGTCTACGTCGCGCTGCAAACCAAAGTCGCCGACGGGCAAGAGAACCCGCTGGTCGTCATCGAGGTCGCGCGGCTCTTCGAGGTCCAGAGGTATCTGAGCCTGACGAGCCACATGTGGGCCGGGTACAATCTCATCTCGAATGCGCAGTACTGGAAAGCGCTGCCCAAAGATATCCAAGACGTCGTCGAACGGAATCTCGCGAAGTACAGCACGTTACAGCGAGCCGACACGATCAACCTGAACAACTCGCTCGCGGACAAACTTCGGCGCCAAGGGATGCAGGTGGTGAACCCCGACCGCGATTCGTTCAAGAAGAAGCTCGGCCCGTACTACGCGCGCTGGAAGAACGAATTCGGGCAGACGGCGTGGTCGCTGCTCGAGCAATATACGGGAAAGATCGGCTAGCTTACTTGTCGGAGCCCGCCTCGCAACTCTCGAACGCGAACGAATAAATCCCGATACCGAAATGCTGGGGGAAAAGACGCAGGTCGTGCGTCCCCCACTTCTTGTTCATGATCAGCTCGTACGCGCGCGGAGCATCGACGACGACGTAGGAGTTGCCTTTGTCGTCGTACTTGACGTCAGCTCCCGCGTCGTCGTGCGCGACCGCCTTGCCGTCTTGCGTCACGACCACGTTGCCGGGCGTGCCGCTCTCCGGCTGCATGACCCCGACGACCTGGATGGCGTGATATGTGATCGCGAGGTGTCCGCTGCCGTCGCCGGAGGCCATTCCCATCGACGTCCGGCGCCAGAACCCTTGAAGATAGATTCCACCGTCCTGGTGTGAGCCGCCGTCGACGAAGTTCTCGAGCAAGGGACGATTGGCGAGACCGGTGTGGGCGTTGGCGATGTGGCCTTGCTGGCCGCCGAGGAACGTCTCGGCGGTCATCGGATAGCACACCGCTCCCGGCTTGCTGTAACTGTCCTGCGGGAGCAGTGCCATCAGCGGCGGGAGCTGCAAGCCGGGGTTCCCGGCTTTGAGGGCCGCTTGAATCTTCGTCTCGGTTTGCGGGTAGCCGCCCTCGCCGTCGATGCTCTCGATCAAGTTTCCGCTGCGGTCGTAGAGCAGCTCGTGCGGATAGAACCCCGTGCGATAGCGATTCCAAATCGTGTGGTTCGAATCGTTTGCGACGGGCCACGACACCGCAAGCCGCTTCGAGGCATCGGCGAGATTCTTCGGGTCGGCCGAGAACGGGAATTCCGGCGTGTGGACGCCGACGATCACGAGGCCGTCGGCGGCGTACCGTTTCGCCCACTCGCGCAGATACGGAAGCGTGCGCAGGCAGTTGATGCAGGTGTACTCCCAAAAGTCGACCAGAACGACCTTGTCGCGCAAATCCGCAGGGCCGAGCGGCTTGCTGTTGATCCAGCCGGTCGCGCCGTCGAACGGTAGCAACTGCGCCGGAGCCGGAGCGGCCGCGGGGGCGGCGACGGCGGTCAACAGCAGCGAGGCGACGACGGCCAGCAGCGTTCTCACGAGAGGATAACGTCCGCTCTTCGAAGACCGTTTCCTTGTGCGCCTCCGCCTCGGGCTGCTTGCCGCGTCGCTGCTGTGGGTCTCTTGCCCCGGGCTAGCCTCGCCGGATGCGAACGAGCGGACGCTGCGGGTTGCGTTGACGCAGGAGCCGTCGACGCTCAATCCGGTCGTCGGGACGCTCGCGGTCGAGACCGACGTCGCGCAGCTGATCTTCAGCGGGCTCACGCGCTACGACGAGCGCGGAAATCGCGTCCCCGACCTCGCCGAGGCCGTGCCGTCGCGCGCCAACGGCGGAATCTCGGCCGACGGGCGGACGCTCACATACCATCTGCTTCACAACGCGCAGTGGCAAGACGGCGTCCCGCTCACCTCAGAAGACGTCAAGTTCACCTTCGAAGCCCAAATGAACCCGAAGAACAACGTCCCCAATCGGCTGCCGTACGACGAGATCGCACGCGTCGAAACACCGGACAAGTATACGGTCAGGATCGTTCTCAAGCGTCCGTGGGCGCCTGCGCTCGATGGATTCAGCGATCGGACGGCGGGTGCGATCATCCCCGCGCATCTGCTCGCGAAGTACGAGGACCTCAACCACGTCGACTTCGGCTCGGCGCCGGTCGGCAGCGGTCCGTACCGGCTCGTAGCGTGGCGGCGCGGGAGCGAGATGACGTTCGAAGCCGATCCGCACTTCTATCGTGCCGCGCCCAAGATCAAGCACGTTCAAATCCGCTTCCTCACGAATGACAGCACGATGATGATCGCGCTACGTACGCATGAGCTCGATCTGGCCGACCGTCTCAACATCTCGACGTGGCTCAGCCTGGGCACGATACCCGGGATGCTTCCGGCGATCAACGCCCAAACGTCGTGGGAACACCTCACCTTCAACACTGGCCGGCCGCCGCTCGACGATCGCCGCGTCCGGCTCGCGCTGTGCTACGGCTTCAACGTGCGAGAGCTCTACGCAAAGATCGCGCACGGGCTCGGACTCCTCGGGCCGACCTCGCAGAGTCCGGCGACGATCTGGTACAATCGCAAGCTCGGCTACTATCCGTTTGATCCGGCCAAAGCGCGCAAGCTGCTCGACGAAGCCGGCTGGAAGCCGGGCCCGGACGGAATCCGCGTCAAGGATGGAAAGCGGCTGAGCTTGACGTTCGTCTCGACGACGGGAAACATCACGCGCGAGCAGACCGAGGTGATCCTCCAGCAGCGCTGGCGCGCGCTCGGCATTGACGTCGTTATCAAGAACGGCCCTGCGGCGATGGTCTTTGCGCTCGCCGCGAACGGGGGTCCGATCTATTCCGGGAACTACGATGTCGCGTTGAGCGCGTTCCTCATCCCGACCCCCGACCCGACCACGCGCAATTTCAACGGTGAAGATCGCATCCCGCCGCTCGGAAACAATCTTTCGTTCTATCGGAATCGCGAGCTCACGCAGCTCGAAGAGGCGGCGGCCTCGACCTTCGACGAACGTGCCCGTAAGCGGATGTACGACCGTATCCAAGAGATCGAGCTG